>CAKRVL010000012.1 GCA_934408705.1 uncultured Blautia sp.
ATCATCAAAAGCATACTCGTTGAAGTAGGAATGAAACATAGAAGTTTATAATTTTTTATAAGTTTTCAGTAACGGAAGCTCATGAAGCCTAATGTTTATATTTATATCCTGGTTATGGCAGGAGTTACATACCTGATTCGAATGCTGCCCCTGGTATTGGCAAAGCGGGAGATCACTAATCCTTTTATAAAATCCTTTTTATTTTATGTGCCCTATGCATGCCTTGCAGCAATGACATTTCCGGCAATCCTGTCAGCTACTGCAAGCATAATTTCTGCTGTGGCTGGATTTGTTGTGGCAGTGATTGCCGCCTATAAAGAGAAGAGTTTGCTGACCGTTGCGCTTCTGGCCTGCGGTGCAGTATTTATTGTAGAAAGAATAATGGCCTTTGCGGTGTAAGCGTTATAATTGCTTATGGTCCGCAAGGGCCATTTGACTGTCAAAAATAATTATTCTCCGAGAAAAGACAGATCAATCTCTCCGTCAAATACAGTAGCAGCCGGACCTGTCATGTAAACCTGATTATCATTTTTGTCCCAGAAAATGTTCAGATCGCCACCTGCCAGCTTCACTGTAACTGGCTGATCTCTGTCAACAAGACCGTTTAAGATAGAAGCAACAGCAACAGCGCATGCGCCTGTTCCGCAGGCAAGAGTTTCTCCGGAGCCGCGTTCCCACACTCTCATCTGGACAGTGTGGCGGTCAATGACCTTTACAAATTCTGTATTTACACGATCAGGGAAATAAATATGAGATTCAAAGGATGGTCCGATCTTCTCAATCTCAAGTCCGTCTACATCGTCCATATAAACAATGGCATGAGGGTTTCCCATGGAAACAGCTGTGAAATAGTAGGTTTGTCCGTCTACTTCAATAGGAGCGTTTATGACCTGCTCAGTCTGGGAAACAACCGGGATTAGGGAAGCCTGAAGGATTGGAGCCCCCATATTTACTTTTACCATGCTGACCTTGCCGTCACGGATGGAAAGCTCCAGATATTTTACACCACTTTTGGTCGCTACGCTGATACTGGTTTTATTTACAATGCCGTAATCGTAAGCATATTTTGCCACGCAGCGGATACCATTTCCACACATAGCACCCTGGGAACCATCCAGGTTATACATATCCATCTCACAGTCTGCAATGTCGGATGGCTTGATAAGGATCAGTCCATCAGAACCGATGCCGAAATGTCTGTCACTGACAAACTTTGCCACTGCTGACGGATCTTTTACAGTTTCTTTAAAACAGTTCACATACACATAATCGTTACCAATGCCGTGCATTTTTGTGAATTTCATAATAACACACCTCGTTTCCGGCGGAAAACGCCTTTTATCTAATCAATTTTTACTCCACACAAATCATATCATAACACAGATCTGTTATCAAAAAGTGAATTTTCCAATTAAAAATTAAGACGGTTAATTTATATATGTTTGTGAAGAATGATTATAACGAGAATAAATCCCAGTTTTCTTTAATCATTTCATTTGTGGTTTGACGTTCAATAAGAGTTAAAGGTAATTCAATATTTTGGGCCTTTGTGCCAGGTGATTGTATAAGTTTTAAAAGGAGGGTAGCTGCTTCTTCGCCCAATCTTTGTTTTGGAATATGGACAGAAGTAATGGAAGGATTTAATAATGAGGTCATGAAAATATTGTCATATCCAACAATCTTTACATCCTGTGGAATTGCAAAGCCTCTTTCCTTTAATGCTTTAATTGCACCTGCAGCCATTAAGTCATTTTGTACGAAAACACCATCAAATTCAATAGCGTTTGCTAATAGATATTGAGTTGCCTGATAACCACCGATAAGTGAGCAGTCGCTTTCACAGTAAAAGCTGCTATTGTAAGGAAGGTGGTATTTCTTCAGACAGTCCTGGAAACCCTTCAGTCGTTCAGATGCCCAGCCAGTAACAAGCGGTCCGGTAATACACACAATTTTTTTACAGCCTTTCTGAATCAAGTGTTCAGCTGCTGTGTATCCACCGTGATGGCTGTTTAACGTAACTGAAGAAATGCCAAAAGATGTGAGATCCTCCTGTATTCCCACTACAGGAATTGGATTTCCGTTAACTGTCAAAGAGGATAGTGCCTGAAAGTATGCTGTGTCGGAAGGGGATATAACAGTGTCGATAATAATTCCTGCAATGTTGTTATTCTGGATGGAATGTACGTATTTTTTTTCAAGACTCTCATTATAGTTGGTGGGATAAAAGGTAATATCATATCCATTCTCATTGGCAACTTTCTGTATGCCGGAAATTACCATTGGAAAAAAAATACAATCCAATTGTGTGACAATAAATGCGATAGTTTTTGAAATGGGACGTTGTCCCTTTTTTGATATACGGTTAGGAGTGTAATTTAAATCTGTGATTGCCTGTTGGATTTTTTCTTTTACAAGAGGACTGACGTACTTTGCACCAGAGAGGGAATTTGATACGGTTGCTATGGAAACTCCTGCTTTTTCTGCGACATCTTTCATTGTGCTCATTTTAGTGGCTCCTTTTGGGCTAATATTAAGTGGTTTTATTATAGCATAGAACAGAAAAAAAAGAAACTAAAAGTTAAATTAACTAAAAACTAAAAAAGAATGGGAAATAATTAACAATATAACAGCCTAATATATGTGTATAACACACAAAAAACAACGCTATCAAAATTGATATATTGACAATATATACAAAATGGTGTAGATTGTAGTTAAATAAAAGAGAAGGTTAAATTAAATAAAGGAGGGTGAATGATTGCTTTGGAGGCATTAAGATTAGAGCATATAGTGAAACGTTTTCCCGGAGTTGTAGCACTTAAAAACGTGGATTTCAGCCTGGAATACGGCGAAGTTCATGCGATATGTGGAGAGAATGGTGCTGGAAAATCTACTCTGATGAAGGTTGTATGTGGGGTATATAAACCTGATGAGGGTAAAATGTTCCTTGAGGGAAATGAAGTTAATTTTACCAATCCAAATGAAGCATATGAAAAAGGTGTAGCGATTATTTTCCAGGAAACAAGTTTGTTTGAGGAAATGACTGTTTTGGAGAATATGTTTCTGGGACACGAATTACAGAAACAGGTTGGCTGTTTTAAGGTTATCGATTATGCCGAGATGAGAAAAAAGGCAGCTGATATTTTTAAAAAGTTAAATACTAAAATTGATTTAAATGAAAAAATCAAGAATTTAGGAATGGCGCAAAAACAGATGGTAGAAATCGCAAAAGCCTTAACATATGAGGCTAAGGTTTTGATATTAGATGAACCATCGGCATCTTTAACCCAAAGAGAAGTAGATGCTTTGTTCAAGGTTATTGAAAATCTGAAACGAGAAGGCTTGGCTTTGGTTTATATCAGTCATCGTCTTGAAGAGATTTTTGAGATTTGTGACAGGGTTACAGTCATTCGTGATGGAGAATATATTTCAACTAAAATTGTTTCTGAGACATCGAAAGATGAGTTAGTTGCTGACATGGTTGGACGAAAAATGGATAGCTATTATCCTAAGATCGAGTCACAAATAGGCGAAAAAATGCTGGAAGTAGAACATTTATATGACGATGGATTTTTAAATGATGTGAGCTTCTTCGCAAGAAAAGGTGAGATTTTAGGCTTTGCCGGTCTGGCAGGTGCTGGTCGGACGGAATTAATGCTGGCAATATGTGGATTTTCTCGAAAAGCAGCAGGTCGTGTAGTTTTGAATGGGAAAGAACTGAAAATTGCCAACTATAGAGAAGCGAAACAGCAGGGCATTGCATATGTTTCAGAAGACAGAGGTAAGCTTGGTCTTGTGACAAGAATGAGCGTGAAAAACAACATTTCGATGCCGCAAATGGAAAATATTGCTGATTCTGGTTTCCTTTCTGATAAAAAAGAAGATGAATTATCTAATAGATATATTAAAGAGTTAGGAATAAAAGCACCTGATGGAGATTTCATAGTAGACAATCTGTCAGGTGGAAACCAGCAAAAGGTGTCAGTTTCTAAGGCATTAGCATTACAGCCGAAAGTATTAATATTAGATGAACCAACCAGAGGCGTAGATGTTAATGCGAAAGCAGAGATATACAAAATTATCAGCGATCTTACCAGAAAAGGTTTTACTATTTTAATGGTATCAAGTGAACTCCCGGAACTGCTTGGAATGTGTGACAGGATTTATGTCATGACAGAAGGTTCTATTGCTGGCTGTTTTGACAGAAAAGAAGCAACTCAGGAAAAAATCTTGAAAATTGCACTGAATATGAATTAGGAAAGGGAATTGAAGATGAGTGAAAACAAGAGACATTCTGGATTTCGTTCGACAGAATTTTATCTGCTTTTATTTCTAATCGCAGTATTGATTTTTTTACGGATTTTTGCACCTGGCTTTTTTGATGTAAATAATATTATGAGTATTTTAAATCGCTTTAGTTATATTTTGATTTCAGCGATTGGAATGAATATGATCATTATTACATCCAATATTGATATTTCTGCAGGTGCATTGATTTCAGTTTTGTGTATTATTGTAGCACTTGTGGGAAAAACAGGAGCAAATACGTTGGTGCTTTTCTTAGTTGCCATTGTATGCGGAATTGTGATCAGCAGCCTGAATGGCTTAATCATTACAAAGCTGAAAATTCCGGCAATGGTTGCAACCTTAGCTACAACACAGATTTTACAGGGAATTTTACCATTATCTGTTAATGGTTCCATTTATGACTTGCCGGTAGGGTTTACCTGGTTAGCTGTAAAAGCAAAAATATTTGGAGTGATTCCTGGAAGCGTACTGATTGCATTAGTTGCTGCTGTTATTGCAATAATTTTTATGACATATTCCAGATATTCAAAAAAATTATATGCATTAGGAAATAATATGACAGGTGCAAGACTTGCGGGAGTTAATGTTAATAAGGTTGTAATGATATCATACATGATTGCCGGTGGCTTGTATGGTGTAAGTGCAGTTATAATTGCGACAGCCAGTCAGCGAGTAACACCGACAATGGCAAATGGAATGGAAATGTTATTTATTGCATCTGTTGTTTTAGGTGGTACAAGTACAACAGGCGGTAGAGGAAAAATTCAGGGAACTGTAATCGGTGCTATTATTCTGGCAATGATCAGTTCCGCAATAAACTATCTTGGAATCAGTTCCGACTGGTCTGATGCAGTAATGGGCTTTATTATTCTTGCATCGGTTGTTACAACCACATATAAGCGCAAAAAGAAAAGAATTATTGAGGGGGTAGCATAGCAATGAAAAAGAAATTGAAGCAGTCCACTTATTTTGACCTGGCATTGCTTGCAATCCTGCTTATCTCTTTTTTCTGGATCGCAAGTCAAAATGCAGCCTTTCTTTCCAGTGATTATGTGATCGGAGTTGTACTGAAGAATGCTATTGAAATTGGATTTATGGCACTTCCGATGACGATTATCATAATAACAGGAGGAATTGACCTTTCCTGTGGAAACATAATGGTGCTTTCATCCATGCTTGGTGGTATGGCTGCAGTTAAGGGCGGTTCTGTAGCAGGTGTTTTGGTGACATTGGTTGTTGGCGCTGCCTGCGGCTTATTAAATGGTATTGTAATTACGAAGGTTAAAGTTCCTGCGATGATCACAACGTTAGCTACAATGTATTTATATCTTGGAATTGCAAGAGGAATATCAAAAGGTGACAGTGTTTATTCCTATCCGGCAACATCCTTTTTAGGTAATCAGCTGGTAGGAGGAATTCCGATACAGATTTATATTTATATTGTATTTGCTGTTATATTTGTGCTGATTTTACAAAAATCCACATATGGAAGAAAAATCTTTGCAATTGGATTAAATGAAGGTGCAACAAGATATTCTGGTATTGATACAGATAAAGTGATTCTGCTGGCATATGTTATGGAAGGTGTAATGGCGAGCCTGGCAGCGATGACCTGGATCGGAAGATTTACCAGTCTTAAATATGATGCCGGAACTAATATGCATATGAAAGTAATTACCATCGTGGTACTTGGTGGTACAAGTATTATGGGTGGTGTAGGAGACATGAAGGGTTCTATTATCGCAACTTTAATAATTGCTGTTATGACCAGTGGATTAACGGTAATGGGAATCCCATATGATGCACAGACAATTGTGCAGGGTGTAGTGTTACTAATCAGTCTGACTGCTTATGCTTTAATTGGAATGCAGGGAAAAAGAAAAAACCTGAAAACGGTAAAAAATTAAAGGGAAAGAGCTGACTGTAAAAGGTAAAATAAAAATTCATTAAGGAGGATTTTAAAATGAAAAAAGGCATGGGGAAAAAAGTATGTGCAGGTGTATTGGCCGGAGTTATGAGCATGGGCGCTTTGTGCATGACTGCATACGCTGCAGATGATGTGAAAATTGCAGTTTTGCCAAAAATGAAAGGTGAGAATTACTGGGATGCATGTAAAGAAGGTGCTGAAGATGCTATTGCAGAGCTGAACGAAGGCAATGCTGTTACACTTCTTTATGATGGACCGCCGCAGGACCAGTCAACAAATCAGCGTCAGGTGGACCTGCTGGAAGGATGGATCGCGCAGGATGTTGACGCGATCGTTGTAGGAGTTGTTGATACTACTGCAATTGCACCTACACTTCAGAAAGCAATGGACAAGGGAATTAAAGTTGTAACATATGATTCAGATACGATTCCTGAAGCAAGAGATTTATTTGTAAATCAGTGTTCTGTAGAGAGTGTTGCAAAAGGTTTATTAGATTCAGCAGCAGAGGAGTTAAAAGCAAAAGGATATGGCGATGATAAAACTGCTAATCTTGCAATCGTAGCTGCATCCAAAACAGAAACCAACCATCAGGCATGGCTGGCTGAAATAAAAGAACTTCTGCAGACTGATGACTACAGCTTTATCAAGATCCAGAATGAAGATACAGATGTATATTATCCAGGATCTGATGAAACTCAGTGCCAGAGCCAGTGCGCAACCTTAATCAGCCGTATGGGTGGTGGAGAAGACGATATTAATTGTGCTCTTTCCTTCACTTCAATGGGAACTCCGGCGCTTGCATCCTCTTATGATGCAGCTGCAAATAAACCAGATAAAGATTCTATTGTTTTAACTGGTCTTGCCACACCAAATGCATTAAATTCTTACATTAAAGATGAAGAGAATCCATTAAATACAGGTGTTTTATGGAGCTGCTCTGACTTAGGATATCTTGCTACAATGACAGCTTATCAGTTAGTTAATGGTGATGTTACAGCAGATTCCACTGAAATTACAACTGAGCGTCTGGGAACATCTTCAATTGAAGAAGGTGGAGAGGTTATCCTTGGTGATGTTCTGATTTTCAACGCAGATACTGTTGATAATTACAATTATTAATATTGGACTGGGAGCGGAGATATATGTATCAGAAAAAGCTTGTTGGAGTATTTGGGGATCCAGTCGATGATAATCCATCTGTTGTAATTGAGCAGGCAGCATTTGATTACATGAAACTTCCCATGGAGTATTTGACCATTCAAGTGAAAAAAGGTGATTTGCAGGCTGCTATAGAAGGACTTAGAGCAATGAATTTTGCGGGCATCAATATTACGATGCCCCACAAAATAGAGGTGCTCCAATACCTTGATCATGTAGCAGATGATGCAAAGATTATGGGTGCTGTAAATACGGTCTATGTAAAAGATGGGAAGTTGTATGGCGAAAATACTGATGGTAAAGGCTTTATGCGAAATCTTCAAAATGGAAATGTACCTACAGAAGGCAAAAATGTAGTCCTTTTAGGTGCAGGAGGAGTAGCAAGGGCAATTTCAGTAGAGTTGGCAAATGCAGGAGTTAAACACATTACAGTGGTAAATGTTATTAAGGAAGAAGGAGAAAGACTTGTTGAATTACTTAATAGCAAGACTTCTGTAGAGGCATCCTTTGTTTTATGGGATCATAAATATGTGATTCCGGACAATACGGATATTCTTGTAAATGCAACTCCTATTGGCTTTGTGAATAAGGAAGAAAAGCCAAATGTGGAATATGAGTCAATTAAACCTGAAATGGTTGTATGTGATGTTATTCCCAATACCATGAGTACACGATTCCTGGAAGAAGCTAAAAAAATTGGCTGCAAAACATTTCATGGAATGCAGATGCTTGTTAATCAGGGCGCTATTGCATTTGAACTTTGGACAGGGCTTGATGCACCGGTTGAAGTTATGTTAGATGCATTGGCAAAAGTTTATGGGGAATAAAGATGTTGAAGCAAGATGAAAAAACTACATTGGTTGAAAGGTGTCTTAAGGAAGAAGAAAAATTCCAGTTCACCAGATTTTCTCAGACTGATGCTAAGAAGCTGGGTGATTTACTTCACAAATGCAGCCTTCGGTATGATAAGCCGGTAGCTATTGAAATACGTATGAATCACCTTGTTGTTTATCGCTTTTTTCCAGATGGAACAAATAAGAATAATGAACTGTGGTTAGCAGCTAAAGCGAATACAGTTGACATGCTTGAGATCAGTTCGCTTCATCTGTTTGCTGAAATACAGGCAGGGGGAGATAAACTGGCAGAAAGAAGAATGGACGAAGAGAAATTTACTATCTATGGCGGTGGATTTCCACTAACCATACGCAACTGTGGTGTTGTTGGTTCTATATGTGTTTCTGGATTAGAGCATACAAAAGACCATCAGGTTATTATTGATGCGTTAAATGAATACTGGGAACAAGTGAATTAAGTTAAAAATATCCTGGCAGGTATAAGATTATTAATTGTCTTATATGTTAGTCAGGATATTTTTTGCGTGTAAGAGCCAAAGCCTGCAAAAAAAGGCTTGCATTTTTCAAAAAAGCTGATAAAATGAGGAAAAAGACGAATGAATGAATATGCAGGAAACATGTATAAATATGTAATCACTTTACAGTGTATTTTATTGTAAGGCAAACATATGAATGATGTTGTCTGGCATATGAGATTAAGAGGAGGAATATGATATGAAGAAATTAGTAGCTCTTGCACTTGGTACAGTAATGACAGTTTCCATGACAGCCGGCGTATCCGCTGCAACTGTTGAGAGTAAGGATGATCTTAAGAATGCAACTATCGGTGTACAGCTTGGTACAACCGGTGATCTTGATGCAACTGAGTATGAGAAGGATGGCGCAACAGTTAAGCGTTTCAGCAAAGGAAGCGAAGCTATCCAGGCACTTATGAAAGGTCAGGTCGACTGCGTGATCATTGACTCCCAGCCAGCACAGAAGTTCGTTGAGAATGCTGATGGACTGAAGATTCTGGATGAGCCATTCGTTGAGGAAGAGTATGCAATCTGTCTGAAGAAGGGTAATGATGAGCTTCTTGATAAAATCAATGGTGCATTAAAAGAATTGAAAGAGGACGGAACCGTTGATGATATTATGAACAACTACATCGGTGACAATATCGGCGAGACACCATATGAGTCTCCAGAAGATGTAGATCGTTCCAACGGAACTCTTGTAATGGCTACAAA
The DNA here is from genome assembly GCA_934408705.1 of uncultured Blautia sp. Classification (GTDB taxonomy): domain Bacteria; phylum Bacillota; class Clostridia; order Lachnospirales; family Lachnospiraceae; genus Blautia_A. Next base: position 9,477 of record CAKRVL010000012.1, read on the forward strand.
TGCAGAGTTTGAGCCATATGAGTATCATGATGGTGATAAGGTTATTGGTATTGACGTTGATATTGCCCAGGCAATCTGCGATAAGCTTGGCTATGAGCTTGAGGTTGATGATATGGAGTTTGATGCAATTCTTGCTGCTGTACAGACTGGCAAGGCAGACTTTGGTGCAGCAGGAATGACTGTTACAGAGGATCGTCTGGAGAGCGTTGATTTCACAGATACATATGCAAATGCAAGCCAGGTTATTATTGTAAAGGCTGACTGATAGAGGGTTTATGACATAAGCTGTCAGACAGCATGGATTACCTGGATCAAAAGCTGCTTTACAGGGCTGAGCAATCAGAAACCTGGGCAGCTTTTCCTATGTAGAATATGCTATGATAACTATTTGGCATTATCAGGATTGGATAAAAGGAAAGAAATATGTTTGAAAAATTTGGACACGATTTTTATATCAATTTTATAAAAGACAACAGATTTATGTGGCTGCTGGATGGTCTGAAGAATACCATGATCATTACAGTCTTTGCCCTGGTACTTGGTATCTGTATCGGTTTTCTTGTGGCAATCATCCGTTCTTCCCATGATAAATCAGGAAATTTCAAGATTGCAAATGCTATCTGTCAGGTTTACCTGACCGTGATCCGTGGAACACCTACCGTGATCCAGCTGCTGATCATGAACTTTGTTGTTTTTAGTTCTGTAAGTGTTAATGAGATTCTGGTAGGAGGATTGGCATTTGGTATCAACTCAGGTGCCTATGTTGCTGAGATCGTCCGTTCAGGAATCATGTCCATCGATCAGGGACAGACAGAGGCAGGTCGAAGCCTGGGACTTAATTTTGCACAGACCATGCGCCTGATCATTATTCCACAGGCATTTAAAAATGTACTTCCTGCGCTGGTAAATGAGTTTATCGTGCTGATCAAGGAGACCTCCATCATCGGTTATATCGGAAACATGGATTTAACAAGAGGGGCAATGCTGATTCAGAGCCGTACGTATAATGCGTTTATGCCTCTTCTGGCAGCCGCTGCAATTTACCTGATCGTGGTTATGGTGCTGACCTTCTTTATGAATAAACTGGAGAGGAGACTGAGAACCAGTGAGCGTTGATAAGAGTAAAGTTTTGATCCAGGTACAGGATCTGAAAAAAACATTTGGATCCAATCAGGTATTGGATGGAATTTCAACAGACATCTGTCAGGGTGAGGTAGTTGCTATTATCGGACCGTCCGGTTCCGGTAAATCTACATTTCTTCGTTCCCTGAATCTTCTTGAAGTGCCTACAGGGGGCAAAATTCTGTTTGAGGGAACCGATATTACAGATCCGAAGGTAGACATAAATCTGCATCGTCAGAAAATCGGAATGGTTTTCCAGCAGTTTAATCTGTTTCCACATAAGACTGTGAAGCAGAATATTATGATGGCACCTGTTGCATTGAAGATGATGACAACAGAGGAGGCTTCTAAGCGCGCTGATGAGCTTCTCGTACGTGTCGGCCTGCCGGACAAAGCGGATGCTTATCCGGATATGCTTTCCGGTGGTCAGAAGCAGCGTATCGCAATTGCAAGAGCCCTTGCAATGAATCCGGATGTTATGCTTTTTGACGAGCCGACTTCTGCTTTGGATCCGGAGATGGTAGGAGAGGTTCTGGAGCTTATGAAGGAGCTTGCCAAGAGTGGTATGACTATGGTTGTGGTAACTCATGAGATGGGATTTGCAAGAGAGGTTGCAACAAGAGTCCTTTTTATTGATGAAGGAAAAATCCAGGAGCAGAATGTGCCAGAGGAGTTTTTCGGAAATCCGCAGAATCCTCGTCTGAAAGAATTTTTATCAAAGGTTTTATAATAAGAAAAACAAAAACAGCTTTTATCGCAGGTAAAATGTGATAGAAGCTGTTTTTTTGAAACGTTTATGCGTTTTTCTGCATTTCTTTATAACAATATTTAATGATTTCTTTTCTTGTTACGATACCGATAAAGTGATCTCGGTCGTCGATAACCGGTACAAAGTTCTGATTGATGGCACGATCCAAAAGATCCTCCATGTCGCAGTCAACATGAACCGGCTTATAGGTTGCTCTTCGGGAGATTGCCATAACCGGCACTTCCTCGGCTGTTTTGATATCTGTAATGTTCAGATTCTTCATTCCCCAGAGCAGGTCACCTTCAGAAATCGTGCCAACATATTTTCCATCAGGATTAAGAATGGGAATACAGGAAAATTTTCTGTGTTCCATTTTCTCAAGAGTCTGTCTCAGAGTCTCATTCTCAAAAATGTAGGCAATATCACTCTTAGGTGTTAAGAAAAAAAGTATATTCAATTTAATCCCTCGTTTCTACTTTACAGAAGCGGAATGCCGCCCTTAGCAGCTTCCTTCTGCATTTCTTCCGGCCACAGGGAAACATGTACTTCTCCGATGTGAGCCTTGCGCAGGAAGAACATACAGATACGGGACTGTCCGATACCACCACCGATGGTATATGGAAGCTCTCCATTCAGGATGGCTTTCTGGAAAGGAAGCTCTCTGCGGTCATCGCAGCCTGCTTCTGTAAGCTGTTTGTCAAGTGCTGTTTCGTCTACGCGGATACCCATGGAAGAGAGCTCAAGGGCAATATCCAGTACAGGATAGTATACCAGGATATCACCGTTTAATTCCCAGTCATCGTAGTCCGGTGCACGTCCGTCATGGCGCTCACCATTGGTCAGCTTCTTACCTACCTGCATAAGAAAAACTGCGCCCTTTTCCTTAACAATCTTGTATTCTCTTTCCTTAGGTGTGAGATCCGGATACATATCTACAAGCTCTTCAGTGGAGACAAATGCGATCTCTCTGGGAAGAATTTCTTCTATGTAGTCATACTGGACTGCCATATATTTCTCAGTCTTGCGAAGAACACTGTAGATGGAACGGACAGTATTAATAAGAGTTTCTACATTTCTCTCTTCTTTGGTGATGATCTTCTCCCAGTCCCACTGGTCTACATAGATGGAGTGGATATTGTCAACATCCTCATCGCGGCGGATGGCAACCATATCGGTGTATAAGCCTTCTCCTGCGGAGAAGCCGTATTTCTTCAGGGCATATCGTTTCCATTTAGCAAGGGAGTGTACGATTTCGGCATTGTTTTCCATGCCCTTAATGTCAAAGCTTACAGGACGCTCCACTCCGTTCAGATTATCATTGAGGCCGGAACTTGGGTCTACAAATATAGGTGCGGAGACACGCAGAAGATTCAGCTTCTGTGCAAGTGTCTGCTGGAAAAAGTCTTTAACAGTTTTAATTGCTACCTGAGTATCATGAAGATTAAGATCTGCATGATAGCCCATAGGAATTTTCAGTTGTTCCATGGGAATCCTCCTTGTTGATTTTGCTAATCTCGATTTATTATAACAGGAAATTTCCCAGTTGGCAATTATTACTATACGTGAGGTGGTGTAGAAAGATGCGTCCTTGAAGATTTTTATCTTGCAAGAAATATCTAAAAAAGTTACAATGAAAATCAAAGAAAGTGATTAATTCTGCACCTGCAGGGACTAAAAACAGGTGCTTGTATGTATAACCAGGAGGATATTTATGGAGAGAAAAAGGTGTCAGGTTTGTGACGGGCCTGTTGTGAATGGCAGATGTAAGCTGTGTGGAATGCCATATAGAAATGATGAGATCCTATATCATCTGAATGAGAGCAGAAGCGATCATTACAGCCATGCTACCAGGAGGGCGCAGGCAATCATGCGACAGGATGAAATCCCTCTGGGAGACAAGAAGCCTGGAGCTGGAAATGCAGCGGGCAAGAGCTACAAACAGAGTACAGCAGTGACAGGGAAGAGTTATAAGCAGAGTACAGTAACAGCAGGGAAAAACTATAAGCAGAATACAGGAAATCAATATGGACAAAAAAGCGGAAATAAGACCAGGGACATATATACACAGAAGCCGGTAAAGAAGAAAAAGGGTTCCTTCCTTACGTGGCTGATCATTCTGGCTGCTATTTGTGTCGGTGTGCCGGAAATACGGGATGTATTTCAAAACGAGCTGATTCCGGTTATTGAACAGGAGCTGGGCACAAACTTTGCCCCTTCTGCTTCTTATGCAGTGAAGCAGGGGGATACATTGTCAGTGGGAAATGATGATTGGGATGATATTTTGCCGGGGCAGTATTCTGCCTCCTGTGAGGATGGATTTGTGAGCTTTTTGATTTTGGGAGATGATGGTGAAACAGGCGGCATAACCGTGAATAATGGGGAAAATCGTAAGATTACCTTAAAGGAAGGTGATATGATCGGAATCATATCCTCTGAAACGGAGGATTCTGTGCTGCTGCTTACAGCAAGATAACAGGCAAAAAAACCTCAGACAACAGATGGAAATTACTTCCAGCTGTTTCGTCTGAGGTTCCTTTTGTTTTTAGTGGATATTAGTTCCTGTTTTACCTTCGTAGCCATCTTTGGCATGGGAAATGTCTGTGATAACAGCGTTACGTCCCTGTCCCTTCTCAATGAAGGAGATACCTGCTTCGATCTTCGGAAGCATGGAACCTGATTCGAACTGGTTCTCTTCGATATACTTTCTGGCATCTGCTACAGTAATAGCACCAAGCTTCTCTTCATTGGCTGTGCCGTGGTTCAGGCTTACATTCTCAACACTTGTGAGGATCAGAAGTGTATCTGCATTTAATTCTTCTGCAAGAAGACCTGCTGCAAGATCCTTCTCAATGATAGCGCTGGCGCCGTGAAGGTTGATTCCCTGTTCTAGAACCGGAATTCCGCCGCCGCCTGCTGCAATAACAACCTGATCTGCATTCAGAAGAGCACGTACAGTCTCAATTTCCACGATTCTCTGTGGCTTAGGAGCAGCTACGATACGTCTGTATCCGCCTTCAGGAAGCCTGGTGACGAAGTTGCCCTTCTCTTCTTCTGCTTCAGCTTCTTCCTCAGTGAGGACACGACCGATTATTTTCTCAGGATCTGCGAAAGCGTCATCATAGGGATCGATAACAGTCTGTGTAAGAACTGTGGCAACTGGTTTATAAATTCCGCGGCTGATAAACTCTGTGCGGATTGAATTCTGAAGGTCATATCCGATATAGCCCTGGCTCATTGCGGAGCAGACGGACATAGGTGCGAATGTATAATCCGGGTGTGCCTTTCCAAATTCATTCATTGCAGTATGGATCATGCCGATCTGAGGACCATTGCTGTGGGAAATTACAACCTTAGCACCCTCTTCAACCAGATCTGCGATTGCCTTTGCTGCTGCCTTGGTGGCTACCTTTTGCTCAGGAAGTGTGGTGCCAAGAGCTCTGTGGCCTAATGCAACTACTACGATTTTTTCACTCATAGGAGATACCTCGTTTCTGTCAAAATGTAATGTGGGAGAATGGTTCCCCCGGACATCCTTAATAATATCCTTTATTATAAAAGCTGGGGACAGGAATTGCAATAGAAAAGTCCTGGTAAGGGACAGAAACAGGAAAAGCCACCTGCCTGGTGCAGATGGCCTGTTTCCTATATTTTTTGAGGGGGGAGATAGAGAGTGGTTTTTCATCTATCCGAGATTTATTATAGTGGCAATTTGTGAGGAAAATGTGTTCCAAATCTTAAAGAAATCGAAAAAATATGAAATGAAAATAAAATCCGACACTTTATTGCATTTAAAGTCCAAGTATGGTAAAGTGAATTTATCTTATTTCTGCACTCTGCAGAAATGATTTCTACCGCGTCATTCCGACGCAAGATAACCCGATTTTTGAAAAAAGTTTATAAGAAGGGTGTGGTTCCCATGTGCTGATATCTGTGAGAATACTGAATGTTTATTTTTAATGAAAATGATAGCAGATAAGGGGTGCTTATAATGAAAAACAGAATATGGAAGAGGATACTGGCGATAGGGCTGTGGCTTATTGCTGAGACAGGACTTGTGGCAGGATGTACGGTACTGCAAGATGCTGTATATGGAGCAGAGCTGGGAGATGGGAAGGTGACAGTTACCGAGGAAGCAGACTGGACAGATCAGGATGATTTTCAGGCTTTGATCTCTGTGAATGCAGAGGGGCTGGCTGGATTTTCAGATCATACATTTGAAAGTGATTTTGTCCCCACTGAGTATGAGCTTGTTGTATGGATTTCCGAATATTTTCAGCCTGATAGTTCCTTTACAGTACCACAGGGATGCCTGCGTGAAGAGCTTCCTGTGGTCACAGCTGATGGAAGATCCAGCAGCATTACAGGCTTCAGATGGAAAATAGATCAGGGTGAAAGCAGAAAGCATCTGGATATTCCTGTTACCTTGCGTGAAGAATACCGCTTTCCGGTAACTAAGATAACAGTGCCTGTATGCCAGGAGAAGCTGCCGATGAATGGAGCTGTTAGTGGGGAAGAAAGAGGCGGTGGAGTGTATATTGTGAAAAAACGTGGTTCCCAGAGGGAGATTGTGTGCACAGCCGGGAACAAAATTCTGGAGGTACCGGCTGCTGTGATTGACTTTTCCATGGAAATGAATCCCAGGGAGAGTGCTGTTTCTGCCGGAAATCGGATTCTTATGGATGTAAGTCTGACAAATTGCGGACAGGTTCCTCTCTATGACATTTCTCTGCATACTCAGACGAAGGAAATGGAGGCCACTGCTGTATGGGAAAAAGAACCGGGAGTGGAAATTTTTGAGGATGGTGCAGTAGTGAACAGTCTTACACCAGGAGAAAAGAGGACTGTTACTTTTTATGTGGATACTATGACCAGTCAGACGGGCTGGCTTGTTTTGGAAACAGTGGCAAAAACAAAAAATCCGGTTTCAATGGACAGAACTACAGAACAGCAGCTGACTGTACAACCGCTGAAAGCTTCTTTCACAGTGAAGAAAACTGCCGATTGCGAGAGTGCCAGCCCAGGTGACATTGTGACCTATCAGATCAGTATTCATAACACCGGGGAACAGACCTTGCACTCTGTGATTACTACAGAACGCTTTGGACTGGCGGGGGTGACTGCTGCATTTTTATCCCAGGAAGGGGTAATTCTGAATAAAAGCAAAACTCAGGCAAAGATTCCGGAGATTGCACCAGGGGGATGTGTTAATCTGAAGGCAAGAGTAGTGCTTCCCCAAAATCTTGAAGATCAGAATCTTGTAAATCAGATTATTGTAGTCACAGATGAAACCGGTGAGGAAAGTGCTGTGCGGGATCAGGCAACGATCCGGGTAGAGGCAAAGAAGGAAGGAAAAGAAAATAGAAGTGGAGTAGATTGTGATGGAAGTGGGACAACTGCGTCCATATCTCCTAAGACAGGTGATCGTTCTCATAAAGAAGTATTTCAGGCATTAATTCTGCTGTCCATTTTCTTTTCTATAGTATCTGCCAGACGTATGTTTTTTAGAAGGAAAGATTGAAAACAAATTCTGTGTGTGCTATTCTATAAAAGAGTATGCGTTGTTGTAAATCTGGCGTAGAGGAATGTCTTCGCCATACAGCAGCGCCCAAATATAGGGAGGCATATATTATGAAATTATCATCCTTATTAGAGAAGTTAGAATACACCTGCGTGCAGGGTAGCACAGAGCAGGAAGTTACTGGCGTTGTTTATGATTCCAGAAAGGTAACAGAAGGCGCTCTGTTTATGTGCATCAGAGGCGCTGTTGTGGACGGACATAAATTTGTACCTGATGTTGTAGCCAAAGGGGCTAAGGTATTGGTTGTAGAGGAGGCTGTCAGCGCACCTGCTGATGTTACTGTAATTCAGGTGGCAGATACCAGATATGCTATGGCATTTATTTCAGCAGCCTGGTTCGGACATCCGGCAGAGAAACTGAAAACCATTGGAATTACCGGAACTAAGGGCAAGACTACCACCACATACATGGTAAAATCTATTCTGGAGAATGCAGGATATAAGGTTGGACTTATTGGCACAATTGAAGCTATTATTGGGGATAAAGTGATTCCTGCGGCTAATACTACACCAGAATCCTACATGGTTCAGGAATATTTCCATGAAATGGTGGAAGCCGGCTGTGACTGTGTGGTTATGGAGGTTTCTTCACAGGGACTGATGCTGCATCGTACACAGGGATTTGTGTTTGATTTTGGAATTTTCACAAATATTGAACCAGATCATATCGGACCAAATGAGCATAAGGATTTTAATCATTATTTGGAGTGTAAATCTATGCTTTTGAAGCAGTGCCGTGTAGGAATTGTGAACAGAGATGATGAACACTTTGACAGAATCATTGAGGGACATACCTGTACACTTGAGACCTATGGTTTCTCAAAAGAGGCAGATCTTCGTGCCGAGGATGCCAAACTGGTTGGTGGAAAGGGATATCTGGGAATTTCCTATCATCTGAAAGGTCTTATGGATTTTCCGGTGGAAATTGATATTCCGGGAAAATTCAGTATTTATAATTCCCTGACAGCCATTGCAATCTGCCGCCACTTTAAGGTTTCCCAGGAGAATATTCTGAAAGCTCTGAAAAGTGCGAAAGTAAAAGGCCGTATTGAGATGGTGAAGGTATCTGATGAGTTTACATTAATGATTGATTATGCACATAATGCAATGGCGTTGGAGAGCCTTCTTACCACTTTACGGGAGTATCATCCTCACAGACTGGTCTGCCTGTTTGGCTGTGGGGGAAATCGTTCCAGACTTCGCCGTTATGAGATGGGAGAGGTGTCAGGACGCCTTGCAGATCTTACGATCATTACATCTGATAATCCAAGAGATGAGGAGCCGCAGGCTATTATCGATGATATTAAGACTGGTATGGCTAAGACAGATGGCAGATATGTAGAGATCCCGGATCGCAAGGAGGCAATTGCCTATGCAATCCACCACGGTGAGCCTGGAGATATTGTAGTGCTGGCTGGTAAGGGGCATGAGGATTACCAGGAAATCAAGGGTAAAAAATATCCAATGGATGAGCGAGTGCTGATCGCGGATATTCTTGCCGGAAAGTAAAAAATGACATATGCAGATATTATTGTAGATATTTCTCACGAGAAGCTGGATAAAAGCTTTCAGTATCTTATTCCGGATAGATTGAAGGACGAGCTCCAGGTGGGAATGGTGGTTTCTATTCCTTTTGGAAAAGGAAATCATCTGCGAAAGGGATACGTAGTCGGAATTTCTCAGGAACCGAAGGTGAAAGGAATTCCTATCAAATCCATTACAGCAGTTCAGAATGACAGGGAAACTACAGAATCCAGGCTGATCGCTTTGGCTGGATGGATGAAGGAACATTATGGCTCGACTATGATCCAGGCACTGAAAACAGTTCTTCCTATCCAGAAAAAGATGAAAGCCCAGGAAAAAAGGTGGATAACCCTCCTGATTCCCAGAGAAAATGGGGAAAAGCTGCTGGAGGAGCTGAAGAAAACCAGATTTAAAGCAAGAGTGCGGCTTCTGGAGGCACTTTTGCAGGCTGAAAATAGTAAGCTTGAGACCGCATGGGCTGGGAAAGAGCTTGGAACGACAGCATCTGTTCTGAAATACTTTGAAGAGCAGAAGGTAATTTCTGTAGATTCTGATGAGGTGTACAGAAATGCAATTACAGATGCAGGCAGTATTCCTTCTGTGAAGCCTGCCCTGTTAAGTCAGTCCCAGGAACTGGCAGTAGAGCAGATATTGTCAGAATGGGAGAAGCCAATGCCAAGACCGGTTTTGCTTCACGGGGTTACCGGCAGTGGGAAAACAGAAGTGTATATGGAACTGATCGATAAAGTGATAAGGGAAGGCAGGCAGGCTATTGTACTGATTCCGGAAATTGCGCTGACCTATCAGACTGTGAGACGGTTTTATGGACGTTTCGGAGACCGGGTTTCAGTTATCAACTCCAGGCTTTCGCAGGGAGAACGGTATGATCAGTTCAAAAGGGCCAAGCAGGGAGAAATCCAGGTTATGGTTGGTCCTCGCTCTGCGCTGTTTACCCCGTTTGAAAAGCTTGGGCTGATCATTATTGATGAAGAGCATGAGGCTTCCTATAAGAGCGAAAACAGTCCCAGATACCATGCAAGGGAAACTGCGATTCACAGAGCTGAAATGGAAGGTGCAGCAGTGGTGCTTGGTTCTGCAACCCCATCCATGGAGGCTTACTATAGAGCCAAGGAGGGGCAGTACGCCCTTGTAAAGCTGAATGCCCGATTTGAAGAAAGACCACTTCCGAGAGTATCAATTATTGATATGAGGGAACAACTAAAAAAAGGCAACCGTCTTGCACTGAGCCTTGAGCTGAAGGCGAATCTGGGAAAATGTCTGGAAAAAGGCGAGCAGGCCATGCTGTTTCTTAACCGTCGTGGCTATGCAGGCTTTGTTTCCTGCCGTTCTTGTGGACATGTGATGAAGTGTCCTCACTGTGATGTTTCTTTAAGTGAACATAACGGAGGAAAGCTGATCTGTCATTATTGTGGTTATGAAATTGCGAAGCCTGACAAATGTCCGGTGTGCTCATCTCCATATATAGGCGGTTTTAAAGCAGGAACCCAGCAAATCCAGCAGGTGGTGGAAAAGGAATTTCCGGGTGCAAGAGTTCTTAGGATGGATTATGATACCACCAGGGCGAAAGGAAGCTATGAAAAGATTCTGGCTGCTTTTTCCGCGCATGAGGCAGATATTTTGATTGGAACCCAGATGATCGTTAAGGGACATGATTTTCCGGATGTAACTCTTGTTGGGGTTATAGCAGCAGATCTGTCTCTGAATGCAGATGATTATCGAAGCGGTGAGCGTACCTTTCAATTGCTTACGCAGGCTGTGGGGCGTTCTGGAAGAGGTAAAAAAGAGGGACACGCATTGATCCAGACCTACAGTCCGGAGCATTATAGTATCCAGACAGCAGCCCGGCAGGCTTATGAGGAATTCTATGAGGAAGAGATGGGGTATCGCATTTTGATGGACTATCCTCCCGCTGCACATATGATGGCAGTGCTTGGTACTTCAGAGGATGAGAAGCTTCTGGAGATGGCCATGCATTATTTAAGCCTGTTTACAGGCAGACTGTATCAGGGAAAGGAGCTTCACATAATCGGTCCCGCACCTGCATCTGTGGGAAAAGTAAAGGATGTATACAGAAGAATACTTTATCTGAAGCATGAGAATTATGATCTGCTTGTCCGTATCAAGGACAGGATGGAGGAATATATTGAGATCAATTCCGGTTTCAGAAAGGTTAATATACAATTTGATTTTTCATAAAGTGAAATATCAGGCTGAAAAGCAAGGCATTGCAGCAGCTGATATTTTGAAAATCTAAGATAAAAGAAAAAGGAGATAACGCAAAAATGGCACTTAGGACAATCAGAACAGAAGGCGATTCCGTTTTGGAAAAGGTTTGCAGACCAGTAGAGAAAATCGATAACCGTATCAAGGATCTGGTGGGAGATATGCTGGAGACTATGTATGACGCATGTGGTGTTGGTCTTGCAGCTCCGCAGGTAGGCATACTAAAAAGAATCGTGGTGATCGATATCGGAGATGGTCCCCTTATTCTTATTAATCCGGAAATACTTATGACATCCGGTGAGCAGACCGGTGAAGAAGGCTGCTTAAGCGTTCCGGGAATGTCTGGCCAGGTTACCCGTCCGGATTATGTAAAGATAAAAGCACTTGACCTGGAGATGAAAGAGCAGACATATGAGGGAGAGGGACTTCTTGCCCGTGCCTTTTGCCATGAGATTGACCATCTGGATGGAAAAATGTATACCCGTCTGGTCGAAGGCGAATTACATCATGTAAGTTATGATAACGAGGAGGAAGAGGAATAAATGAGAATTGTTTATATGGGAACACCGGATTTTGCGGTGAAGCCTCTTCATGCTTTGGCAGAAACTGATTATGAGGTTGTAGGTGTTGTAACCCAGCCTGATAAGCCAAAGGGAAGAGGTAAGACAATGCTTCCCACTCCTGTAAAGGAAGAAGCTTTGAAGCATGGCTTTACAGTTTATCAGCCGGTTAAGGTGCGTGATCCTGAGTTTTTACAGATTCTGAAGGAGCTGGCACCGGATATTATTGTGGTAGCTGCATTTGGGCAGATCATTCCGAAGAGCATTCTGGAGCTTCCTGAATATGGATGTATTAACATTCATGCTTCTCTGCTTCCGAAATATCGTGGTGCTGCGCCTATACAGCAGGCAGTTATTGATGGAGAAAAGGAATCAGGTGTTACCATCATGAAAATGGGAACAGGACTTGATACAGGTGATATGATTTCCAGAGCTGTAATACCCCTTGCATCAGATGAGACAGGCGGAAGCCTGTTCGATAAACTGGCAGATGCAGGCGCGAAGCTTCTTGTGGAAACATTACCTCACATTTTTGATGGAACAGCTGTTTATGAGAAGCAACCGGAGGAAAGTCCAACTCCTTATGCGGGAATGATCACCAAGCAGATGGGCTTGCTGAATTTTGAAAGGCCGGCAGAGGAGCTGGAAAGACTGGTACGTGGTCTAAACCCATGGCCAAGTGCTTTTACATTTTGGAATGGTAAGACTCTGAAAGTATGGGAAAGTTCTGTTGTAAAAGCTGAGGAAGCACTGGTGGAAAAGGAAAAACCAGGAACAGTGGTAAAAACTGACAAAAATGGAATTTATGTGGCATGCGGTAAGGATATTCTGATGCTTTCACAGGTGCAGCTGGAAGGAAAGAAGCGAATGGATGCAGATGCATTTCTCCGAGGATGCCATATAGAAGCCGGATGCTGCTTTACAGATAAAAAGGAGTGATCTTATGTACGGATATGGGTATCCTTATGGATTTTACTTTGATCCTACTTATATTTTACTGATTATTGGAATGGTGCTGGCACTTGCAGCGTCTGGAAAGATGAAGAGTACGTTTGCCCGTTACCAGCAGGTACAAAGCCATTCCGGGCTTACCGGAGCCCAGACAGCCCAGAGAATCTTAAGTGCAGCCGGAATCTACGATGTAACCATCGTTCCGATTTCCGGAAGCCTTACAGACCATTATGATCCACGGACAAGGCAGCTGGCTCTTTCACAGGATGTATATGGAAGAAGCTCTGTAGCAGCTGTGTGCGTAGCTGCTCATGAATGCGGACATGCAATCCAGCACAATGTGAATTATGCGCCGTTGAATATTCGTTCTGCCATTGTGCCGGTGGCAAACCTTGGATCATCCCTGTCCTGGCCGATTTTCGTTTTGGGGCTGATACTTTCTATACCGACGCTTACAACAGCAGGAATAGTGCTGTTTTCATTGGCAGTATTGTTTCAGCTTGTAACTCTTCCGGTAGAATTCAACGCTTCTGCAAGAGCTTTAAAAATGCTGGAAAGCACTGGCATTTTAAGCCATGATGAAAATAAAGGTGCCAGGAAGGTCCTTACTGCAGCTGCTCTTACTTATGTGGCAGCTCTTGCTTCTTCAATTTTGCAGCTTTTAAGACTGATCATACTTTCCGGAGGTAGAAGACGGGATGATTAATGGAATCAATTCCAGGGAAATGATCCTGGAAATTTTACTTGAAATTGAAGCGGGTGAGCATAGCCATGTTGCCATCCGCAATGCACTTTCCAAATACCAGTTTCTTCCTAAACAGGACCGGGCATTTATTACCCGTGTATGCGAGGGAACACTGGAATATCGCATTCAGATTGATTATATTATCAACTCTTTTTCCAAGGTGACAGTAGATAAGATGAAGCCTGCTATTCGGGAGATTTTAAGAAGTGCGGTATATCAGCTGAAATATATGGACAGTGTACCGGACAGCGCAGTGTGTAATGAAGCTGTGAAACTGGCTCAGAGAAAAGGATTTTATAATCTTAAGCCCTTTGTAAACGGTGTTCTTCGAACAATTGCCCGGGAAATGGATCAGGTTCAGTTCCCGAAAAAAGAAGATGATCTGCTGAAGTATCTTTCTGTTAAATATTCTATGCCTGAGGTTCTGGTGACCAGATGGCTGGAGGCATATGGGGAAGAGATAACAGAAAAGATATTAGCAGATTTTCTCACAGAGCACCCTCTTACGATCAGGTGCCGTACTTATCTGAATTCAAAAGATGAAATTGTGAAAAGTCTTGAAAGCCAGGGAGTTCAGGTAGAGCCTGCGCCATATCTGCCTTATGCATACAGTATTTCAGATTTTAATCATATTCTTGCTCTGGATGCGTTTATTAATGGCAAAATCGTAGTTCAGGACGTAAGCTCTATGTTGGTTGCAGAAGTGGCGGCTCCGAAAAAGGGAGATTATGTAATTGATGTCTGCGCTGCACCAGGTGGAAAAAGTCTTCATATGGGAGATAAGATGGAAGGCTACGGAACCGTAGATGCCAGGGATGTAAGTCAGTATAAGGTGAATCTGATTGAAGAGAACATCCAGCGCACCAATTCTATTAATGTACAGGCACGGGTTCAGGATGCTACTGTTTTTGATCAGGATTCAGAGCTTCTTGCGGATATTGTGATCGCAGATGTGCCATGCTCTGGTTATGGTGTGATTGGAAAGAAACCAGAGATTAAATATCGTGTTACTCCCCAGAAACAGGATGAAATTGTAATTTTGCAGAGAACTATCCTGGATAGAGCAGCCAATTATGTAAAACCAAGAGGAGAACTGATTTTTAGTACATGCACCATTGCAAAGGAAGAAAACGAAGAAAATATGATGTGGTTCCTGAATAACTATCCATTTAAGCTGGAGAGCCTGGATCCTTATCTTCCAGAGGAACTGCATTCTGAGACCACAGCACTTGGATATCTGCAGCTGCTTCCGGGAGTACATAAGACAGACGGATTCTTTATTGCAAAATTCAGAAGAAAATAGGAATAAAAAAATGACAGACATTAAGTCTATGGACAAAGAAGAGCTGAAAAATCTTATAACCGAGCTGGGCGAGAAGCCTTTTCGGGCGAAACAGATTTATAGCTGGCTTCATGAGCATTTGGTGACATCTTATGACGAGATGGGAAATATACCAGGTAAATTAAAAGAAAAGCTGAAGGATTATCCGATTGCAGCCCTGGAAATGGTTGATGAGCAGATTTCTGCTATTGACGGTACAAGAAAATATCTGTTCCGTCTTTCGGATGGGAATGTAATCGAGAGTGTTCTTATGCGTTATAAGCATGGAAACTCTGTATGCATTTCTTCACAGGTTGGCTGTAAGATGGGGTGCCGTTTCTGCGCATCTACCATCGGCGGCTGGACCAGAAATCTTCTTCCTTCAGAAATGCTGGATCAGATTTACAGAATCCAGAGCATAACCGGGGAACGGGTATCTAATGTAGTAGTGATGGGTACCGGCGAGCCTATGGATAACTATGATAATATTGTACGTTTTGTACATCTGCTTTCTGATGAGGGCGGTCTTAACATCAGCCAGAGGAATATCACCGTATCAACCTGCGGAATTGTTCCGAAAATATATGAGCTTGCAAAGGAAAAACTGCAGATCACTCTTGCCTTATCCCTGCATGCTCCAAATGATGAAAAGAGAAGGGAGCTTATGCCTATTGCACAGCGTTACAGCATGGATGAGGTCCTGGATGCCTGCCGGAATTATTTTCAGGAAACAGGCAGGAGAATTACTTTTGAATACAGTCTTGTGGCTGGTGTTAATGACAGCGATGAGGATGCAAGGGAGCTGAGCAGCAGAATCCATGACATTAACTGTCATGTGAATCTGATTCCGGTAAACCCGATTAAAGAGCGCTCTTACAGGCGTTCTACCCACCAGGCGGTGGAGAATTTTAAAATAAAACTTGAAAAATGCGGAATTAATGTTACTATTAGAAGGGAAATGGGCAGTGATATAGACGGTGCCTGTGGACAATTGCGAAAAAGCTATATAGAAAAAGGTTACGATCTGCAGTAACGAAAAAGCTGTTGTTCGTTTTGGGACAACAGCAGGAAAAGGACAGAAAGCGAGAAGTGACATGAGGGTATATTCAGCTACGAATATAGGAATGAAGCGGAAGATGAACCAGGATTATGTGTTCGCTTCCCAAGACCCGGTTGGAAATCTCCCGAATCTCTTTGCTGTTGCTGATGGAATGGGAGGACACAATGCAGGCGATTATGCATCCTCACACGCTGTCAGAGTACTGGTAGATGAAATCAGGGAGGATACGGATTATAATCCTGTAAAGGTGATCCGTCATGCCATTGAGACTGCAAACACAGAAATTATAGAACAGGCACAGAAGGATGAGAAGCTTCGTGGAATGGGAACTACCATGGTAGTTGCCACCATTGTAGGTCAGTATGCTTATGTTGCCAATGTGGGAGACAGCAGACTGTATGTGATTGACAAACAGTTAAGGCAGGTTACCAGGGATCATTCACTGGTGCAGGAAATGGTAAGAATGGGCGAGATCACAGCCGAAGAGGCAAGAAACCATCCGGATAAGAACATTATCACCAGAGCTCTGGGAGCAGAGAAAACAGTAGATGTGGATTTCTTTGATATGCGTCTGGAACCGGGAAGTACGATTCTGATGTGTTCCGATGGTCTCAGCAATATGGTGGAAGATAAAAAAATGGAAGAAATCATATTGAATTCTGATGAGGATATCACCTGGAAGGGAGATACTCTTATACAGGAGGCCAACAATAACGGCGGCAAGGATAACATTGCAATCATATTGATAGAACCATTCACGAATGAGGTGGAGACATGTTAAAGACAGGTATGATCATAGCAGAGCGCTATGAAATTGTAAGTAAAATCGGTACCGGCGGAATGGCGGACGTATATAAGGCAATGGACCATAAACTGAATCGTTTTGTGGCAGTTAAGGTTCTGAAGCCGGAATTCAGGGAAGACGCCACTTTTGTAAAGAAATTCAGAAGTGAGGCGCAGGCTGCTGCAGGCCTTACTCATCCTAACATTGTGAACGTATTTGACGTAGGCGATGATGAGGGCGTTTATTACATTGTAATGGAACTGATCGAGGGAATTACCCTGAAAGAGTATATTTCCAAGAAGGGTAAGCTTTCTGTAAAGGAAGCTACCAGTATTGCCATTCAGGTATCTATGGGACTTGAAGCAGCACACAGCCACGGCATTGTGCACCGTGATGTGAAGCCACAGAATATTATTATCTCTACAGATGGTAAGGTAAAGGTAACTGATTTTGGAATTGCCAGAGCGGCTTCTTCTAACACGATCAGCTCTAATGTTATGGGTTCTGTACACTACAGTTCTCCAGAGCAGGTAAGAGGCGGATACAGTGATGAAAAAAGTGATATTTATTCACTGGGTATTACATTGTACGAGATGGTAACAGGACGAGTTCCTTTTGATGGTGACACTACAGTTGCTATTGCTATCAAGCATCTTCAGGAAGAAATGGTACCGCCTAGTGTATATTCTCCGGATCTTCCATACAGTCTGGAGCAGATCATTATGAAATGTACCCAGAAGAGTGTAGATCGAAGATATAATAAGATGGAGGATGTGATCGCAGATCTGAAGCATTCTCTTATTGATCCGCAGGGCGATTTCGTGAAGCTTACTTCTGTAGATACAGAGGCTAAAACAGTAGTGATTTCTGATGAAGAGCTTGGAGAGATCAAGCATACTCCGAAGCAGACGGTTAAACCTGATATTGAAGCTCTTGAGAAAGAAATGAACGAAACAAATTACGATGATGACGATGATTACGACTATGACGAGGAGAAAGAAAAGTCAGAGCGTTCCAGAAAGAGCAGAGAACGTGACAGAGAGCGCGAAGAGAGAGAAAGACGGATCAGGAAACAGAAAAGAGGCGTCAGTGTTGCAGGAAGCATTATTGCACTGATCGTAGGCGCAGCGGTTCTGATCGCAGTAATCCTTGTTGTAGGAAAGGCAGCAGGTCTGTTGGGAGATAAGCCTGATCAGACTTCTGATCAGCAGAGCCAGCAGCCACAGGTTACCCAGGCAGCAGCTGAGGATGATGGAATGGTAGCTGTACCAGATCTCATTGGCAAGACTGAAGCTGAAGCACAGGAGCTTTGTGCTTCTGTAAATATTGGAATGAGCTATAAGGGTGAGGAGGCTTCCACTCAGGAAAAAGGAAAGATTTCTTCCCAGGATCCTGTTAAAGACACAAAGGTAGCGAAGAATTCAACTATCAATTATTATTTAAGCAAAGGTTCAGAAAGCTTTACTCTTACTGACATGTTTGGACAGAATGGTGCTTCCGCACAGGAAACTCTGGAAAGCCAGGGATTGACTGTTCAGATCAATAAGATTTATCCGGATGAGTCTTCTATGGTTGATATCGGATGTGTTCTTAATACAGATCCGGTGGCTGGAACTACAGTAAAGGCTGGAGATACAGTTACTCTTACTGTCAGCCGTGGTATTAACTATGGAGACAGCGTACAAGTGCCGGATGTAACCGGAATGGCAAAGAATGATGCAATTGCCAAGCTTGGCAAATTCCTTAATATTAATGTAGAATTACAGATGAGTGCCGATGTGGCAGAAGGAACTGTTATTTCTCAGGATCCAATTGGATTCACAGATGACAATCCGGTATATGCAGATCCGGATAATGATACTATTACAATTACTGTAAGCAGTGGTAACCAGGATCCTTCTGTGACTGAAGGAACAGATACTGCTGAGGCACAGAGCTCTTCTGATACCTCCGCAGCAGTAGCAAACGGCGAAGTATGGAAATGTACCCAGAGACTGAATACACCTACCGGTTATAACGGGGGACTGATCAGACTGGAACTGGTCCAGGAGGTAAATAAAGTACCTACTGCAAGTCTTGTTGTAGACGGACAGCAGCTTACATTCCCTTATCAGCTGGATATTACAGGAGCTCCGGGAGTAGCAGAAGGAACTTTATATCTGTCTGAGCAGCAGTCTGACGGCAGCTATCAGGAGCTTGGTCATTATCCACTTACTTTTGAGAAAGCAGAGTAATCCATGCTGGGGAAAATTATCAAAGGAATTGCAGGTTTCTATTATATTTATGCAGAAGATGGTAATGTTTACGAATGCAAAGCAAAAGGGATTTTCCGAAAGGATAATTTTAAGCCACTGGTAGGAGACAATGTGGAGATCAAGGTTCTGGATGAGGAGGCGAAGGAGGGCAGTGTTACTGCCATCCTTCCCCGTCGGAATTCCTTGATCCGTCCAGCAGTTGCCAATGTGGACCAGGCATTTGTTATTTTTGCCATGGAGAATCCAAAACCGAATTTTCTTCTTCTGGATCGTTTTCTGATTATGATGGAGCAGCAGGGAATTCCTGCTGTTATCTGTTTTAACAAGAAGGATCTGGGAGAAAAAGAAGAATTGGAACTGTTGTATAAGACTTATACAGGATGCGGATATCAGGTAATACTTTCCAGCACCTATGATGGGAATGGCATTGATGAAATCCGTCAGGTTCTGAGGGGAAAGACAACAGTAGTTGCAGGCCCTTCCGGTGTGGGAAAATCATCCATTACCAACTGTATGCAGGGTGAGGTGCAGATGGAAACCGGTGAGATCAGCAAGAAGCTGAAACGGGGAAAGCACACTACCAGACATTCCCAGGTAATCCCGGTAGAAAAGGACACTTTTCTGGTGGACACTCCTGGTTTTTCCTCTTTATATCTTACAGATATGGAGGAAGATGAGCTTCGGGATTATTTCCCGGAATTTGTGAAATATGAGCCCCAGTGTCGCTTTCAAGGCTGTATGCACATCCATGAACCGGACTGTGCAGTAAAGGAAGCCTTGGCAGCGGGGAAAATCAGCCGGCTGCGTTATGATGACTATCTGGCATTATATGAGGAATTAAAAGAGAAAAGGAGATACTAAAACTATGTATCAGCTATGCCCTTCCATTTTATCAGCGGATTTTAACCGCCTGGGTGAACAGATTAAAATTCTTGAAAACGAAGGTGTTAAATGGCTCCATATTGATGTTATGGATGGAGATTTTGTACCAAGCATTTCTTTTGGAATGCCTGTGATCAAATCTATTCGTAAAGAATCCGGAATGTTTTTTGATGTTCATCTTATGGTGACAGAACCAGAGAGATACATTCAGGACTTTGTTGACTGTGGTGCAGATTCCATTACTGTACATGCAGAGGCATGTGAGGATCTGGAAAGAACGATAGAGCGTATTAAAGCTGCGGGTGTGAAAGTTGGAGTTTCCATTAAGCCGGCTACTCCTGTAAATGACATCAGCCACATGCTTGAGGATGTGGATATGGTTCTGGTGATGACTGTTCAGCCAGGCTTTGGCGGACAGAAATATATGGATGAGTGTACAGAGAAGATTCGGGAACTGAGAGATCTGATTGATAAAGAGAATCTGAATGTGGATATTGAGGTTGATGGTGGAATCAACGAGGATACGCTGGAGACTGTAATGGCAGCTGGAGCGAATATATTTGTTGCCGGATCCTGGGTATTTGGCGGTGATATCGTTCAGAATGTCCGTCGTATCCAGAAACAGATCGAAGAAATCGGTGACAGGATCGAGTGAGAGATAGTATGATAGATACAGTAATTGTAAGCGGGGGCATGATCCAGAAAGATTTTGCCCTCGATTTTATTAAAAGGTTAAAAAAAGAGAGAGAGGGCGAGAAGCTGGTTCTGATGGCTGCTGACCGGGGCCTGGATTTCTTTCGGGAAACGGGACTTAACCCTGATGTTGCAGATGGGGATTTTGACAGCGTATCAGATGAAGGAAAGGCTTATCTGGAAAGTCTTTCAAATACAGAAATTGTACAGCTTCAGCCGGAGAAGGATGATACAGATACTCAGTCTGCATTAAATCTGGCAATCCAAAATGGAGCCAAAAGTGTTCTGATCCTGGGAGCTACCGGTGGCAGAATGGATCATTTTCTGGGGAATCTGGGGCTTATGTCATTGGGAAAAATGAAGGGAGTCCAAGTTGCCCTGGCTGACGAACAGAATTATATCTGTCTTGTGGAAAACGGCAAAATTCTTCAAAAAGACAGGCAATTCGGCAAATATGTGTCCTTTTTTCCAGTCGGAGGGAATGTAGAAGGGCTTACATTGAAAGGCTTTAAATACTTGCTGAATAGTTATTGTCTTACTGTAGAGGACAGTGGGCTTACTGTCAGCAATGAAATTCAGGCAGAACAGGCTGAAATAACCTATGAAAAAGGCAGTCTTATGATGATCATGTCCAGAGATCTGAAATAATAGCTACTACAAAAAACAAAAATTTTGATGGCTGTAAATATAGGATATTTTTGATAATTGTGTTATAATGTCGTAAGAATGGCGTGCGTAAAAGAAAACGCCCCTAAAAATAAGGAGATATAGAGTAAAATGAAATTAGGTATCGTTGGTTTACCAAATGTAGGAAAAAGTACACTGTTTAACTCTCTGACAAAGGCTGGTGCAGAATCTGCCAATTATCCGTTCTGCACGATTGATCCTAATGTAGGAGTAGTTACCGTGCCGGATGAGAGACTTGCTCTGCTTGGAGATTTTTATCATTCTAAGAAGGTGACACCGGCAGTTATAGAGTTTGTTGATATTGCAGGACTTGTTAAGGGGGCTTCCAAGGGTGAGGGCCTTGGCAACCAGTTCCTTGCAAATATCCGTGAGGTAGATGCCATTGTCCATGTAGTGCGTTGCTTTGAGGATCCTAATGTCATCCATGTAGATGGCAGCATTGATCCGATCCGTGATATTGAGACAATTAACCTGGAGCTTATCTTCTCAGATCTGGAAATTCTGGAGAGAAGAATTGCTAAGGTTACTAAGACTGCCCGTATGGATAAGGAAGCTGCTAAGGAACTCGATTTCCTTCAGAAAATCAAGAAATGGCTGGAAGATGGTAAGATGGCCATTACTATGGAACTGGAGAGCGAGGATGAGGAAGCCTGGATGGGAACTTACAACCTTCTGACACAGAAGCCTGTTATTTATGCTTCCAATGTTGCTGAAGATGATCTGGCAAACGATGGTGCCGATAACAAATATGTACAGGCAGTCAGAGAATATGCCGCAGAGCAGGACAGTGAAATTTTTGTGATCTGCGCACAGATCGAGGAAGAGATTTCCGAACTGGATGAAGATGAAAGAAAGATGTTCCTGGAGGATCTTGGCCTTAAGGAATCAGGTCTTGAGAAGCTGGTTAAGGCAAGCTATCATCTTCTTGGACTTATGAGCTTCCTTACCTCCGGTGAAGATGAGACGAGAGCGTGGACGATTAAGATCGGAACAAAGGCTCCACAGGCAGCAGGTAAGATCCACTCTGATTTTGAACGTGGATTTATCAAGGCAGAGGTAGTGAATTATCAAGATCTTCTTGATTGTGGTTCTTACGCAGGTGCAAGAGAAAAAGGACTGGTACGAATGGAAGGAAAGGATTATGTGGTACAGGATGGCGATGTAATCTTATTCCGCTTTAATGTATGATAAGAGGGATAGCATAAATGTCAATTCAGTTTCCGAATCTGGGGATAACCCTGGGTTATGTGGGAAAATCCATTTCAATATTTGGATTTGAAATTACATTCTTTGGGCTTATGATTGCTCTGGGAATGCTTCTGGGACTGGGATTTGTGATCCTGGAGGCAAAGCGCTGCGGCGAAAATAAAGACGATTATCTGGAAATGCTGATCATCTCATTGCTTTTTGGTGTGGCAGGAGCAAGACTTCTATATGTTTTATGCTCCTGGAATCTTTATAAAGGCAATGTTGTACAGATTTTTAACATCAGAAATGGTGGTCTGACATTTTGGGGAGGTCTGCTTGGCGGATTACTTGGTGCGGTTATCTATTGTGCTGTACGAAGAAAGTCCTTTATGCAGATGGCAGATACTGCCAGTATGGGAATCGTTATTGCACAGATAATAGGAAGGTGGGGGGATTTCTTTAACAGAGAATCCTTCGGTGAATACACCAACAGTATATTTGCAATGCAGCTCCCATTATCTGCTGTACGTTCCAATGAAGTAACCTCTGCTATGAGGGAAAATTTGGAGACTGTAGGCGGCACCTCTTTCATTCAGGTGCACCCCACTTTCTTCTATGAGAGTATGTGGTGCCTGCTTTTGTTTCTGCTTATGCTCGTATGGAAGCGCAAGAAGCGTTTTCATGGAGAGGTATTTCTGAAATATATGGCAGGATACGGGCTTGGAAGATTTTGTATTGAGTTTCTGAGGACAGATAAGCTGCTGATCCCTGGAACATCAATTGGAATTTCGCAGGTGATTTCAGCAGTAATGTTTGTGATTTGTGCTTTTATTGCAGTTGTGGAAGGTACTATGGCAAAGAAAAGAGCTGCCAGACGCAGACGCAGGAGAGAACAGGATTATGAAGCACAGGAAAGAGCAGCCAGAGAGGCTGAAGCAGAGGAGTATAGGGACCGGTTACGTTTGGAGAGAGCTTTTGGTGAGAAGAAAGCCGGCGAAGTTCCGGAAGAGTACCAGGGAGATACATCTGTTTATAACGAGTCTTCGGAAGAAGAACCCTCTGAACAGGTTTCGGAAGAGGTTCTGCAGGATGATGGGCAACCAGATCAGGCAGCTTCAGAAGAATTTTCAGAAGAAGCTTCAGAGGATGAGCTTCTGGAAGAGTGTGAGGAGTCTGAGACGGCAGTGGAGAACAACGTCGCTGCTGTTGAGGAAACAGCTGCTTCTAAAGAGAATCCATCACTTTCAGAGGATGATGAGTGGTTGTATAGCGAGCCGCGAAGATTTGCCAAAAAACCTGCCGATGAGCAGGAAAATTGATAAATTGCTTTCCAGATATATGAAACTGGTTTGAAAATGGCGTCACTTTGGTGGGAAATGTTCCCAGCAAGGTGGCGCTTTTTCTGTTTTTATGGCCTGTTTTTCTGCGTTTGTAAGGACTTTGTAACATAATTATGTAATAGATTTCATAATTTCCCACTTGTAATTTAGGAGCAAATGGGTTAGAATAATTTCATAAGTGGTAGGAAGTGGAGAAAAGTGGTGACAAATGGGGAAGAAGTGGCAGAACTTCATTTGTTACTGGGCACTGAGTGAACAGTAACCTTTCATTTGTTTCACGTCATGAGATACGAGGGGGAGACTCGTATTTCACGAGAGTAGGTGAGTTTTATGTTCATGGGTGAGTACAATCATACAATCGACGCGAAGGGGCGTCTGATTATTCCGGCGAAATTCCGGGAAGCTTTAGGAGAAGAATTCGTTCTTACCAGAGGGCTTGATGGTTGTCTCTACATTTATCCGATGGACGAATGGGAAGCCTTTGAAGAGAAACTCCGGATATTACCACTTACAAACAAAGACGCTAGAGCCTTTTCGCGATTCTTTGTAGCAGGCGCAACCACATGTGAACTGGACAAGCAGGGGAGAATTCTCGTACCACAGACGTTACGTGAGTTCGCTGGTCTGGAGAAGGATGTGATTCTGGCAGGAAATCTGAGCAGAGTTGAGGTCTGGAGCAAGGAGAAATGGAGCGAGAACTGCAATTATGACGATATGGACAGCATTGCTGCCGGCATGGAGAGCATGGGAATCGTCATCTGAGCATAGAATAAGCGAGAAATCCAACAGGAGACGGAAATGGAATTTAAACACAAATCTGTATTACTGGACGAGACCGTTGGCGGGCTTAATATTAAGCCGGATGGAATCTATGTGGATGGCACTTTGGGCGGCGCAGGACATGCCATAGAGGTATGCAGGAAACTTTCTGCCAAGGGGAGATTTATTGGTATAGATCAAGACCAGGATGCGATAATTGCTGCGAGTGAACGGCTTGCCGCCTTTGAACAGGTGACAATCATTCGCAGCAATTATTGTTACATGGTACAAGAGCTTGCCGCAAAGGGAATTCACAAGGTTGACGGCATTGTTCTGGATTTGGGAGTATCCTCCTATCAGCTGGACAATGAGGAACGTGGATTTACCTACAGGGTAGATGCACCTCTTGATATGCGCATGGATCAGAGACAGACGCAGACCGCCAGTGACATTGTTAATGGTTATGAAGAAAGAGAACTGTATCGCATCATCCGCGATTACGGTGAAGATAAATTTGCAAAAAATATTGCGAAACATATAGTAGCAGCCAGACAGCAGGCCCCCATTATGACTACAGGTCAGCTTACACAGATCATCCGGGAATCTATCCCCATGAAGATACAGGCCGCAGGAGGACATCCGGCGAAGCGTACCTTTCAGGCGATCCGTATTGAGTTGAACAAGGAGTTAGATGTGCTTCGTGATTCCCTTGATGGGATGATCGATCTTTTGGACGATGGTGGAAGGCTTTGCATTATTACGTTCCATTCATTGGAAGACAGGATCGTTAAGACTATTTTCAGGAAGAATGAGAACCCATGTACCTGTCCACCGGATTTTCCGGTATGTGTGTGCGGGAAGAAATCTAAGGGGAAAGTCATTACAAGGAAGCCAATTCTCCCAAGTGATGAAGAAATGGAAGAGAATCCGCGTTCTAAGAGCGCTAAACTCAGAATATTTGAAAGAAGATTTTAAAAGAAGGGTAAAAAATGGCGGAGACAGGCAGACATACAAACACAACGTTCAGAAGAAGAACTCCACAGAAGCAGAGCATGTATGTTGACGGCAACACTGTCCGGAAGGTACAGGAAGTCCCTGAACGCAGAGAATACCGTCAGCCGGAGCATTCAGTTCGCAAAAATAAAACGACGCCGGAAGCGGCACCAGTGCAGCAGAATCATCAGAGCAAGCCGCTTAGTAAGGCTGCCCGGAGAAATCGTGCAAAAGCCAGCAATATGAATCGTAATTTTGCCATATTCCTGGCTGCCCTTGGTATTATCATTGTTTTTTGCAGTATTAATTACCTGAAATTAAAAACAGAATGCACCAGTAAGAGAAATCAGCTTGCAACTCTTGAATCACAGCTGGCTGAGTTAAAGGAAGATAACGATGCCTATGAGAGTCAGGTGACTTCAAGTGTTGACCTTGAAAGAATACGGAAAATTGCCATTGGTCGCCTTGGAATGAAATATCCAAGCAATCAGCAGACAGAAACCTACACTACTGAGGGTGGCAGCTATGTAAGGCAATATCAGGATGTAACCGGGAAGTAAAGGTGAGAAGGCAGGTGTTTGATTGAGTACTTCAAGGAAAAGAATAAAAAGAAAACCTATCAGAAAAATAAATCACATTATGAAAAATAAGCTGTCAATACTCTTTCTTTGCGTATTGGGAGCTTTAGTCGTTTTATTGGGAGTTATTACTTACATTAATTCCCAGAGTGGTGACAAGTATAAGAAGCAGGTGTTAAGCCAGGCTCAGCAGAAATACCAGAACCGTACAATGCCAGCCAAAAGAGGAAGCATTTATGACCGAAATGGTAATGTTCTTGCAACTAGCAACAAGGTGTATAATGTTGTACTGGATTGTAAGGCAGTAAATGCTGATGAAGATTACATGGATCCCACAGTAAATGCGCTGGTGGAAATATTTGGTCTGGATGAAGGTACGCTTCGAACCAAGCTGACTGCAGAGGAAACCCGTGAGAGTCAGTACCAGATTGTAAAGAAGCAGGTTTCCATGGATGATAAAAAGGCCTTTGAGGATTTCTGTAGCGTATCGGAGGAAGCAGGTCTGTCACAGGAGGAGATTAAAGAAAAAAATAATATACAGGGTGTATGGTTTGAAGAGGATTATCTTCGCGTGTATCCATACAATGAACTGGCCTGTGATACTCTTGGATTCACCTTTTCCAGAGATACAGCAGATTATGGAATTGAAGGCTATTATAATAGCAGCCTGACCGGTACTGATGGGCGTCAGTACGGCTATTTCAATGATGATTCCAATGTGGAGCAGACTATTATCGAAGCTTCTGATGGAAACAGTCTGGATCTTAGCCTTGATCTTGGAACACAGCAGATTGTGGAAAAATGGGTAAATGCCTTTAAGGAATCTACAGGTGCCAAGAACATTGGTGTTATTGTGGAAGATCCGGCAACCGGCGAAATACTTGCCATGGATGGTGGTGACCGATACGATCTGAATGATCCCCGGGATCTTTCTTCCCTGTACTCATCTGATGAAATTGCAGCCATGAATGACAGTGATACCATGGATGCTTTAAGTGCTATGTGGAATAATTTCTGTGTTACAGATATATATGAGCCGGGATCGGTTGTGAAGCCCATTGTTATGGCTGCCGCACTGGAGCAGGGGAAAATATCTACAAGTGATACTTTCTATTGTGACGGTTTCCAGAATTTCGGTGTGCCGGGAAATATGACCACCATCAAATGTGCAAATATTTACGGACACGGAATGGAAACCCTTGCGGAAGTAATCGCAAACTCCTGTAACGATGCCATGATGCAGATTGGTGCAAAGATGGGAGTTGAGAATTTTCTGAAAGCACAGAGTACCTTTAATTTTGGAAGCCGTACCGGAATCGATCTTCCCAACGAGGGATATGGTATTATGCATACCGTTGACTCCATGCATGAGACAGAGCTTGCCTGTTCTGCCTTTGGACAGGGCTTCAGCTGTACTATGATCCAGGAAATTAATGCAATGTGCTCTGTTATTAATGGAGGCTATTATTATCAGCCCCATCTGGTAACGAAGATTAAGGATGCCAGTGGCGCAACCATAAAAACAATCAGTCCGCTGCTTCAGAAGCAGACCATTTCTTCCAGTATTTCTGCTGATATCAGAAGCTATATGCATGCCAGTGTAGAGCAGGGTACCAGTATGACATCTAAGGTACAGGGCTACAGTTCAGGTGGTAAAACAGGAACTGCGGAGAAATTTCCTCGTGGAAACGGTAAATACGTGGTTTCCTTTATCGGATTTGCCCCGGTTGATGATCCGCAGGTTCTGATCTATGTGGTAATTGACGAGCCAAATGTAGAGGATCAGGCCAGCAGTATTTATCCTCAGTATGTAGCACAGGCAATTCTTTCAGAGCTTTTGCCATATATGAATATCCAGCCTGATGAGTCCACGGATGGAACCATTCCGGAGACAGAGCTTTGGGAGGATTTTAGCGGTCATGTAAATACCATAACAGATAGCCAGATTGATGAAAACGGAAATCTGGTAGATGGAGATGGCAATTTGATAGACTGGGATGGCAATCGTATTGACGAAAATGGGTATCTTCTGAATAACGATGGAAGCTATCAGATGAATGAAAACGGGGAATATATCAAATCTACCAATCTGGAAGGAATCGGAGAGACTTACAGTGGCTCAGCGGGAGAAGTACTTCCGGAGGCTGTATCTGATACCAATGTGCCAGGTCCGCCAGAGGATAATACGGATCCTATGGATGACAATAATATGGAAAGCGAAGGTCTGACTAATGAAGAGGCCGGATTAGACTAAAGCTGCATTATACATACCCTCACCAGGGATTATCATATATTATTTATGATAATTTCGGTGGGGGCTTTTTTATGAAAAAAACGATGACTTTTCACAGGAAAAAAATATGGCTGGTTTTTATTTTATGTGCACTGATGCTTTTGGGACTTATGGGAAGACTGGTTTATCTGATGGGGTTCCGGTCAGATTACTATTATAAGAAGGCAGAGGCACTTCATGAAAGGGAACGTTCTATTAAGGCTGCAAGAGGGCTGATTCTTGATGCAAAGGGGCGTGTGCTTGCTGATAATAAGACAGTGTGTACCATTTCTGTAATACACAGCCAGATCAGGGAACCGGAAAAAGTGATCAGACTTTTGAGCAAGGCACTGGATATGGATACTGCCGCTGTGCGTAAAAAAGTTGAAAAAGTATCTTCAATTGAAAGAATTAAAACAAATGTGGAAAAAACTGTGGGGGATGTAATACGTGGCTATGGTCTGGCTGGGGTAAAGGTGGATGAGGATTACAAACGATATTATCCCTACGGTTCTCTGGCATCCAAGGTGTTGGGCTTCACCGGTGGGGATAATCAAGGCATAATAGGACTGGAGGTAAAATATGAAGAAATCCTGAAAGGCCAGGAGGGAAAAATCCTGACTACAACAGATGCCAGAGGAGTAGAGCTTGATCAGATGGGAGAGAGCCGCGTAGATCCGTTGCCAGGAAAAAATCTGAAGCTTAGTCTGGATGTGGATCTTCAGCAATATGCCCAGCAGGCGGCAATTAAGGTAATGGAGGAAAAACAGGCTGACCGGGTTTCTATACTTCTTATGAATCCTCAGAATGGGGAAATATATGTATGCGTAAATGTGCCGGAATTCAATCTGAACGATCCCTTCACCCTGAATTTTGAAACAGATACAATGGAGCTTACTGAAAAGAAAAAACAGGAGCTTTTGAATCAGATGTGGAGAAATCCCTGTCTGAACGATACCTATGAGCCTGGTTCTACTTTTAAGATCATCACGATGTCAGCCGGGCTGGAGGCAGGAGTAGTGTCAGTGAATGATGGGTTTTACTGTCCGGGCTATAAACTGGTAGATGACAGGCGGATCCATTGTGCCAGGCGGACCGGACATGGTTCCCAGAGCTTTGTGGAGGGCGCCTGCAATTCCTGCAATCCGGTTTTCATAGAGGTGGGACTGCGCCTTGGTGTGGAAAGATATTGTCATTATTTCAAACAGTTCGGACTTTTGAAAAAAACCGGAGTAGATCTGCCGGGAGAGGCAGGAACTATTATGCATAAGATGGAAAATATGGGAAATGTGGAGCTGGCAACAGTAGCTTTTGGCCAGTCCTTTCAGATCACGCCTATCCAGCTGGCAACTACAGTAAGTTCTCTGATAAATGGCGGCAGAAGAATCACACCTCATTTCGGAGTATCTGTGTTAAGCAGTGATGGAAATCGCGGCTGGAGCCTGGAATACCAGGTGGAAGAGGGAATTGTTTCAGAAAAGACATCAGAAACGGTACGGGAGATTCTGGAGAAAGTAGTGTCCCAGGGATCTGGAAAAAATGCCCATATTGAAGGATATACAGTGGGTGGGAAAACAGCTACATCCCAGACACTGCCCAGAAGTGCCAATCGGTACATTTCTTCTTTTCTGGGGTTCATGCCTGCTGAAAATCCTACGATTCTGGGACTTTGTATTATCCATGATCCACAGGGGGTGTATTATGGCGGAACTATTGCTGCGCCTGTGATAAAGAATATTTTTGAAGCTGTGATTAATCGCAATGAAAACCAACCTATGGGTTGATAAATAAGGGGAAAAGCTTTATACTATAAGGTGATATGGTCGATAGGCGACATGTCCGTTTAGATTGAAAAAAACGAAAGAGTTAATGAGGTGTGAGGATGGAATTTCATATTGTGATCCCAGTGCTGATTTCATTTGCAATCAGTGCAGTATTAGGACCTGTTATCATTCCTTTTTTGCGTAAGCTGAAAATGGGACAGACAGAGAGAACAGAGGGCGTGCAGTCCCATCTGAAAAAGGCAGGAACTCCTACCATGGGTGGTGTGATCTTTTTGATATCTACAATTATTACATCACTGTTTTATGTGAAGGATTATCCGAAGATCATTCCGGTGCTGTTTCTGACGTTGGGCTTTGGATTGATCGGTTTTCTGGATGATTATCTGAAGGTTGTTTTGAGACGGTCTGATGGTCTGCTTCCATGGCAGAAATTTCTGCTTCAGGTGGTGGTAACCGGTATTTTTACCTTTTATTTGCTGAAATATACAGATGTATCCCTGACCATGCGCATTCCGTTCTGGGGTGGACATTATCTGAATCTGGGATGGCTGGCTGTGCCGGTGCTGTTTTTTGCAGTGATCGGAACAGTCAATGGTGTAAACTTTACGGATGGTGTGGATGGGCTTGCTACCAGCGTTACATTGATAGTAGCTGTCTTTTTCACAGTTGTATCCATTGGAACCCAGTCTGGCATTGAGCCGGTCACCTGTGCGGTTATCGGTGGTCTGATGGGATTTTTGCTTTATAATGTATATCCAGCCAGTGTATTTATGGGAGATACAGGATCCCTGGCTCTTGGCGGGTTTGTGGCTGGTGTGGCTTACATGCTGCAGATGCCTTTGTTTATTCTG
Organism: uncultured Blautia sp.; assembly: GCA_934408705.1. GTDB lineage: Bacteria > Bacillota > Clostridia > Lachnospirales > Lachnospiraceae > Blautia_A. The sequence continues at coordinate 40,395 of CAKRVL010000012.1, forward strand.
ATCGTAGGTCTTATTTATCTGGTCGAGGTGCTTTCTGTTATGATCCAGGTAACTTACTTTAAGGCTACACATGGCAAGCGTATTTTCAAAATGGCACCGATCCATCATCATTTTGAGCTTTGTGGCTGGTCGGAAACAAGAGTGGTTGCGGTGTTTACCATTGTTACCACAATTATGTGCCTGATAGGACTTCTGGCATTATAAGGCTCATACGAATAGAGCTGTATATGAATAGAGCTGCAAAGAGTGGCATATGCTTTAATCAAGGTAAAGAATGCCGGGAGCAGACCTCTATGATCCGTGAACGAAATAAAGAAGGGAAAACAGATAGGATTTTATTGATTCTTGTACTGCTTCTGGCGGTATTTGGACTGGCTATGTTGTTTTCCATCAGTGAGTATAATGGCAGAGTACGTTTCGGCGACTCTGCCTATTATTTTAAAAAGCAGCTTTTTGCAACGGCTCTGGGACTTATGACTATGTACATAGTGGCAAATACGGATTATCGTTATTTTGTAAGGCTGGCACCGGGGGCTTATCTTTTGTCTATGGGACTTTCCACAGCAGTGCTTCTGGTGGGGCAGGAGATTAATGGTTCAAAAAGATGGTTGAATTTTGGTCCGCTATCTTTTCAGCCTTCAGAGTTTGCCAAGGTGGCAGTGATCCTGTTTCTTACCTGGCAGATTGCGGGGAGCAAAAAAGCTACAGCTGGTTTCTGGTTTATGTGCAGGACCATGCTGACTCTTCTTCCTATTGTAGGACTGGTAGGCTCAAATAACTTAAGTACGGCTATCATAATTCTGGGAATAGGTGTGGTGCTGATCTTTGTGTCAGATCCCGGATATGCCAGATTCATTGGACTGGGGGCTGGTGGAATTGGAGTGATCGCAGTGTTTCTGGCCGCAGAAAGCTATCGACTGGAGCGTCTTGCTATATGGCGGAATCCTGAGAAGTATGAAAAAGGTTTTCAAACTATTCAGGGACTTTATGCAATTGGAAGTGGCGGACTTTTCGGGAGAGGCTTCGGCAGCAGTCTGCAGAAGCTTGGCTTCGTGCCAGAGGCTCAGAATGATATGATTTTTTCTATTATTTGTGAAGAAATGGGACTGGTGGGAGCTTTTTTTCTTATAATTGTTTTTGGGCTTCTTATGTGGCGGCTGATGGTGATCGCCCTTCACTGCAAAAGGCTGGAAGGAACGCTGATCTGCAGCGGAATCATGAGCCATATGGCGATACAGGTGATTCTGAATATTGCAGTTGTGACAAATACTATTCCTAATACAGGGATTACACTTCCTTTTGTCAGCTATGGAGGTACCTCAGTAGTATTTCTTCTGGGGGAAATGGGGCTGGCGCTTAGTGTAAGCCAAAAGAGCAATGGCAGTAGTTGAACGCTTTACTAGCCTGATTCACAAGCTGGAAAAAAATGCATATTATAGAAAGTAAGAGGCCCTGTAGGAGTGAAAGGCTTGAGTGACCGGATTTACATTGAGGGAGGACATCAGCTGAAGGGGAGTATTCGTATACAGGGATCGAAGAATGCAGCGCTGCCCATGATGGCAGCATCTCTTTTACATCGTGGAACCAGTGTACTAAAAGGATGTCCGCGAATCGCAGATGTTTTTTGTATGGAGGAAATTCTGCAAAATCTGGGCGCGGTGACCTGGTGGGAGGGGCATGACCTTTATCTGGATTGTACAAATGCAGATGGTTGTTCTGTGCCTTTTTCTTTTACAGGAAGAATGCGGTCATCGGTGATTCTGCTTGGTGCACTTCTTGGAAGAGCAGGAAAAGGACGTCTGGGATATCCTGGCGGGTGTGTTATCGGAAAAAGACCTATTGACATGCATCTTCTGGTATTGCGCAGTCTGGGAGCCATGATCACAGAGGATGGTGGAGTTCTGACTGCAAAATGCGAAAAACTAAAAGGGACAATTGTCTCTTTTCCTAAAAGAAGTGTAGGAGCTACCCAGCAGGGAATTCTTGGGGCTGTGCTGGCATTGGGAGAGACTGTTCTTCAAAACTGTGCCTGTGAGCCGGAAATCCAGTGGCTTTGCCGGTATTTGCGCTCTATGGGTGCCTGTATCCAGGGGGAGGGTACTGACAGAATCAGTATTCAGGGGGTGGAAAGCTTAAATGCAGGCTGCATCCAGGTGCCGCCGGATCGTATTGCTGCCGGCACATATATCTGCGCAGCAGCTGTTACCAAAAGTCAGATTATTCTGAATAATATTCCGGAGGGAGAACTGGAGTCCTTTCTGGAAGTATATCGGAAAATGGGTGGACAATATAAAGGTAACAGTGGTAAACTAATAGTCAATGGAAAAAATGTTCACAGTCCGGTAGAATTAATAGAGACTGGTGCCTATCCTGGTTTTCCCACGGATCTTCAATCTCAGATAATGGCAGTTCTGGCTACAATAAATGGCAGAAGCTGCATCAGGGAGAATATTTTTGAAGATCGTTATAAGGCAGCAGTGGAGCTTAGACGCATGGGTGCGGATATACGGATTTACGGCTGTGAGGCTGTGATTTATGGAGGAAGAAGACTTCAGGGAACTCATGTGAAGGCCAGGGAGCTGCGGGGCGGTGCTGCCCTGATACTGGGAGCACTTGCGGCAGAGGGCGTTACCGTGCTGGAAGGGTATTCCTATATACAGAGGGGCTACGAGCATATTTGCCAGGATTTAAAGCAGCTGGGAGCAGCAGTGAAAAGGATACAGGAATAATATATGAAATCACTCAAAATGAAGCTGATATATAAAAAACATAAGAAAGAGATTCTTGGTACCCTGGGGGCAGTTCTGCTGGCAGGCCTTGTCTTTTTCTTTTCATATTTCCGCGTGACGAATGTGGAGGTAATGGGAACCAACCGTTATACAGATGAGCAGGTAAAGACAATGGCTTTGCAGGGGGCATTTACGGATAATTCTGTTCTTGCAGTTTTGCTCCATTCCAGGATAGATGTGGAAGGTGTGCCTTTTGTGGAGGGCTTTAACATTACCAGGCTTTCCCATAATACTATCTGTGTCAGTGTGCGGGAAAAGAAAGCTGTGGGCTGTATTCCTTATCTGGACAGCTATGTTTATTTTGACAGAAATGGTATTTTTATAGAAAGTTCCCAGATAAGGGACGAGCTGGTGCCTTTTTTTGATGGCATAGAGGTAAGCTATGTGGTGGAAGGCGAGAAGCTTCCAATCAAGGGAAGCTCTGTTCTTACAACTGCAGTGGCACTGGCAACTATTTTCCAGAAGAATGATGCCATACCGGATCATATTGAATTTGACACCAGTTACCAGATTACCCTGACTTACGGAGATATTCAGGTTATGCTGGGAAAGGATGAGTATCTGGAGGACAAAATGACACGTGTCAGCGCTATTTTGCCTAAGCTTTCAGATAAAAAAGGAATTCTTCATCTGGAAAATGTAAATGATAATTCCAAGACCATCACTTTCGAGCAGGATATGGGCGAGGATGGGGTGATCGCTGACGTGGATACTGCGGCGGCCTATGAGAACGCACTGGCGAACTGGCATGGCGGCTATGACCTGGAGGGCGACTACACCGGTGAGGGTGAGTATGACCAGAATGGAAATTATGTAGGACCGGAGCCTACAGAGGAAGGAATCGCTGCAAATGGCAGCTGGCTTGGCGGCTATATGGAAGATGGCAGCTATACCGGTTATGGACAGCTTGATAAAGATGGAAATTATGTAGGTCCGAATCCTAATGAGGGAAGCGATGATGGAGCTGAGGACGACAATGAGGATTACAGCGGGGAATACAGTGACGACTATAATGAAGAAGATTATCAGTCTTACGATGAGGAATATTAAGGAAAAGACCGCATATTTCGAGAAAAAAGTATAAAAAAACAAAATTAGTGGTTGATAAATTCACAAAAAAAATATATGATATAGCTATATGCAGCTTGGTATATATTTGCTGAAATTAAATATAAAGGATATAAGGTAGAAATAAAGGAGGAAGTACATTGTTAGAGATAATGTCAAATGAGGCGGAATCCTCTGCAAAGATTATTGTAATCGGAGTAGGCGGCGCCGGAAATAACGCAGTTAACAGAATGGTTGAAGAAGCCATCGGCGGGGTAGAGTTTGTAGGAGTGAATACAGATAAGCAGGCTCTGACTCTGTGTAAAGCTCCAACTGTACTTCAGATCGGTGAGAAGATTACCAAGGGTCTCGGTGCAGGAGCACAGCCTGAGGTTGGACAGAAAGCAGCAGAAGAGAGCATTGAGGAAGTTAAGCAGATCATCGAAGGTGCTGACATGGTATTTGTTACATGCGGTATGGGCGGTGGAACCGGTACAGGTGCAGCTCCGGTAATTGCAGCGGCAGCTAAGGAAATGGGTATCCTCACTGTAGGTGTTGTGACCAAGCCTTTCCGTTTTGAAGCTAAGACACGTATGAATAATGCCCTTGCAGGTATTGAGAACCTGAAGAAGGCTGTTGATACATTAATCGTGATCCCAAATGATAAGTTATTGGAGATCGTTGATCGCCGTACTACTATGCCGGAAGCACTGAGAAAGGCAGATGAGGTTCTGCAGCAGGCTGTTCAGGGTATTACAGACCTGATCAATCTGCCGGCTCTTATTAACCTTGACTTTGCTGATGTACAGACTGTTATGACTGATAAGGGTATCGCTCATATCGGTATTGGTGAGGCCAGAGGTGATGACAAGGCTATGGAGGCTGTACAGCAGGCTGTATCTTCTCCACTGCTTGAGACTACCATCAAGGGTGCTACACATGTTATCATCAATATTTCCGGTGATATTTCCCTTATGGATGCAAATGATGCAGCAAGCTATGTACAGGAGCTTACAGGCGAAGATGCAAACATTATCTTTGGTGCTATGTACGATGATTCTGTTGCTGATTATGCAAGAATCACTGTTATTGCTACCGGCCTTTCTGATAATGCACAGGCAGCTAATCCATTTGGAAACAAGGCAAGTAACTCTGTATTTGCAAATAAGAGACCTGCTTCTACTACAACTACCGGCGGTGTAAATCTGAACATGCCATCTTTCAGCATGCCGACTATGAATGCTACACCATTCACAGCTAAGACACCATCCAGTACTGTTCAGAAGAAGGATATCCAGATCCCGGATTTCTTAAGAAACAGATAATTAATCTCATTTAAAAGGCCCCCGTACATATGTGCGGGGGCTGTTTGTCAGCATTGACACTGGAAGGTGTCACATTTTGTTTCGGAGCATGCTTTTGCACCATTTCCTGCCACATCGATGGCGGCAGCGGTACATTTACAGTTCTCGTTATAGGTACAGTTGTGGGCCTTGCAATCAATCTGGATGGTTTCGCATCCGCAATGGTTGTGGGCGCAGTTCATAGCACCCTGGCTTTTTTCACGGAAGCTTCCGCATGATGTTTCTTCAGAGCTTTTTGCACTGTCACCCATGACGTTAATCTCGCCTCTGGAACAAAGCATATCTTCGTTGTAAGCACAGGTTGTTGCGGAACATTTTAAGATTGTCATGTTGTTTACCTCCTGATTATAATTCTGGATTTTATTTTCCGGAGTTTCGTGTTATGAAACAGTTTTAGGTTTTCCTATAATTGTGAAAATATGCAGAAATTCAGAAATAACCTATGAAGATTCTTTTGAAAGAAAATCTCGAGAAAAATTTTAAAGAAAATAAAAAAATGGCTTGACTTTCGGCAGTAGACATGATAATATTCAACAGTACGTGATGAAAAGAAAGCAGAGTTCACTCTCACCTCAGCGCACATTCAGATGCGGCTCGGGTTCATATTGCACAGCAGCGCGTGACTTAGTTCGCGGGTGTAATAGGAGAAGTGTGGATTCTGTCCGCACTTTTTTTATGTGTGGTCACGTATGAAGGCAGGGTTTCCTGCGAAGGGGAATGAGAGTCCAGAGTTTTTCGCTGGATGATAACAGATCATCTATCAGGTATGGAGGTGCACAACAATTAGCAATTTAATGATCAACGAACAAATCAGAGACAAAGAGGTACGCTTAATTGGTCCGGACGGAGAACAGCTTGGAATCATGTCCGCAAGAGAAGCAATGGCTAAGGCTCAGGAGGCAGAGCTTGATTTAGTAAAGATTGCCCCACAGGCAAAGCCACCGGTATGTAAGATCATCGACTATGGTAAATATCGTTACGAGCTTGCCCGAAAAGAAAAAGAAGCCAAGAAGAAGCAGAAGACCATCGATGTCAAAGAAGTGCGTCTTTCACCAAACATTGATACCAATGACCTGAACACAAAGGCTGGGGCAGCGCGTAAGTTCCTTACTAAGGGCGATAGAGTCAAGGTTACTCTTCGTTTCCGAGGAAGAGAGATGGCGCATATGTCAAGCAGTAAGCACGTTCTGGATGATTTTGCCGATATGCTGAAGGACGTTGCCGTAGTTGAGAAGGCAGCTAAGGTAGAAGGCAGAAGCATGACAATGTTTTTAGCACAGAA
>CAKRVL010000013.1 GCA_934408705.1 uncultured Blautia sp.
GTAGTTGGTAACGCGCGACCTTGCCAAGGTCGAGACCGCGGGTTCGAGCCCCGTCTATCGCTCTGAAGCTCCGATTTGATCGGAGCTTTTTTTGTGTCTGCTAGAGCGTGTTTGAAAAAGGCTTTCTGCAAGATGTGAGTCACAATTTGTGGGAGATTTTGCCCGGATGAGGGCGTCGTAGCGGGCTACGACAACCGAATTCGGGTGAAATATACCGCACAGTGGGGCGTGCAGATTGCAGGAATGATTTTTCAAACAGGCTCTAGTTACAGTTTGTAAGTATAAAACTTCCCAATATCAAAAAGTCCTGTACTATTGCGTACTTTTCTGAATACTCTCTGTCGTTTACGCTCTGTACAGGACTTTTATTTTTAACTTTTATCTACCACTTGGCGAACTGTCTCAAGATAACATATCTTAGTGATGGAACAGTCTGATTCCGGTAAATGCCATTGCCATATTGTATTTATTGCAGGTATCGATCACATCTGCATCTCTCACAGAACCTCCTGGCTGTGCAATATATTTCACACCGCTCTTATGGGCTCTTTCAATATTATCACTAAATGGAAAAAATGCATCGGAACCTAAGGTTACATCTGTCATCTGATCCAGCCATGCTCTCTTCTCTTCCTTAGTGAAAACAGACGGCTGCTCTGTGAAGGTTTTTTCCCAATTTCCATCTGCAAGAACATCCATATACTCATCACCGATGTAAACATCAATAGCATTATCACGTTCTGCTCTGGAAATGCTGTCTTTAAACGGAAGGTTCAGAACCTTCGGACTCTGTCGAAGGAACCAATTATCAGCCTTCTGTCCGGCAAGGCGTGTACAGTGAACTCGTGACTGCTGTCCGGCACCTACACCAATTGCCTGTCCGTCTTTTACATAGCATACGGAATTTGACTGTGTATATTTCAAAACGATCAGGGAAACCTTCATATCACGCTTTGCTTCTTCTGATAATTCTTTATTCTCAGTTACAATATTGGAAATCAGCTCATCGTCAATAGCAAGTTCCTGTCTTCCCTGCTCAAAAGTAACTCCAAATACCTGTTTATGCTCTAATGGATCCGGTACAAACTCAGGATCGATCTGAATCACATTGTAGTTACCCTTTTTCTTCTGCTTCAGGATTTCAAGAGCCTCTTCTGTGTATCCCGGAGCGATCACACCGTCTGAAACCTCTCTCTTGATAAGAAGTGCAGTATCTTTATCGCACACATCAGAAAGAGAAATAAAATCACCGAAGGAAGACATACGGTCTGCACCTCTGGCACGGGCATACGCACAAGCAAGAGGAGAAAAATTTTTCCAGTCCATATCCTCTACCCAATAGATTTTTGCAAGTGTCTCTGTCAGCGGAAGTCCAATAGAAGCACCTGCCGGGGAAACATGTTTAAAAGAAGTTGCTGCCGGAAGTCCGGTTGCCTTTTTCAGATCCCTTACAAGCTGCCAGCCGTTAAAAGCATCCAGGAAATTAATATATCCAGGTCTGCCGGAAAGCACTTTAATAGGCAGTTCACTTCCATCCGCCATATAAATTCTGGATGGTTTCTGATTTGGGTTACAGCCGTATTTTAATTCTAATTCTTTCATGCTTATTTCCTCCATTTTATCTATTTAGTGATTTTTATTGATAATTTTGGATTCATATTTACCGGTTTCGATATCAATGTATCTGACAAAAAGAGAAACCTTATTATCCTCATTCAGATTCGCCCAGAGCATATTTGCAAATTCATCCATGTTATCCGGGATCTGAACCAGTTTCGGTTCTCCTTCAAAGCTTGGAAGAGGATTTCCATCGCATTTGTAAGTATGGATGAAATGTCCCTCGCCAGCCTTTGCATTCTGATATGCGAAGGTGTAACGATTACAGGAAGATGGATCTCCGTTATTACTCTTTAAAATAGACATTGCATAGCTGTAGGAACCATTCTCCACATGCATAATTCCGGAAATACGTGGTGTATAATTAGGACCATCTGGTTCAAATTCTCTGGAACGCAGAGACTGCTCAAATGTGAGCTGGTGATCCATACCCTCGTAAATAGTATCTGTCTGATCACCATTTGTTACAATTGTTTTATTTCCAAGTACACGGACAGGTGCATAAATGATCAGGCTTGGATCTACCAGCTTGGAAGGATCAAATGCCTGTGTGCGGATTCCTTCTCCATCCTCCACAAATACACGGTTGCGGCTGTTCTCACTTCTTCCCATAATGAAATATGCAGTAACTGCTTTGGTTCCATCAGCAGAACGGCCAATGATGATTCCTCTTCCCGGGTAAGAATTCTCCTTCAGTTCTTTGTCCAGTGCTATCATTTCCATGCAGATGTTCTCCTTTCGAAATTCACCTAAGTTAATATTTTCACATTGAAAATCCCCCTGAAATCTCCTGATGCATCTGGCCCCATCCTCGCGGAGCATTTTTGTCTGACAGGAGTATTGCGGAAATTTCCAATTGCATAAAAAAACGCCTGGGAAGCCTTTCTTCCAGGCTGCCCAGGCGGTCGGCACAAAATATCTACTGCACTCCCTGTGGGTATTCCCACGATCCGCCAGTCATGCAGTTCTTTTTTATACTACAATACTTTTCCCTTTATTTCAAGATGGAAAATTTTTTCTTTTGTAAAAAATAATTTTGTATTATTTGTCATCCACACTGTAGTTCGGTGCTTCCTTAGTAATGTGAATGTCATGTGGATGAGACTCTTTCAGAGAAGCAGCGGAAATCTTCACAAATTTACCATTCTGCTTCAGAGCTTCAATGTTCTCTGCTCCACAGTAACCCATACCGGAACGAAGTCCTCCAATCAGCTGGAATACTGTATCCTCAAGGTGACCCTTGTATGCCACACGGCCTTCCACACCTTCCGGAACAAGCTTCTTAGCATTCTCCTGGAAATAACGATCCTTGCTTCCATTCTCCATAGCTGCAATAGATCCCATTCCACGATATACTTTATATTTTCTTCCCTGATATAATTCAAAGGTTCCCGGGCTCTCATCACATCCGGCGAACATACTTCCCATCATACAAACATTGGCACCGGCTGCGATCGCTTTGGTAACATCACCAGAATACTTGATACCGCCATCTGCAATGATCGGAACGCCATAACGCTTAGCAACCTCATAGCAATCCATAACAGCTGTAATCTGCGGTACACCGATACCGGCAACAACACGGGTAGTACAGATAGAACCAGGTCCGATACCAACCTTAACTGCATCCACGCCAGCATCGATCAGAGCCTTGGTAGCTGCTCCTGTGGCAACGTTTCCGGCGATAACCTGCAGTTCCGGATAAGCAGCCTTGATCTCACGTACAGCACGAAGGATATTCTCAGAATGACCATGAGCGGAATCCACAACGATAACGTCAACATTAGCCTTCACAAGTGCGTCTACACGTGCAAGCACATTGGCAGTGATGCCAACAGCTGCTCCGCAGAGAAGACGCCCCTGCTCATCCTTAGCTGCAAGAGGATATTTGATCTGTTTCTCAATATCCTTGATGGTGATAAGTCCTTTTAAATTAAAATCATCATCTACAATGGGTAATTTCTCTTTACGTGATTTCGCAAGAATAGCTTTCGCCTCTTCTAAGGTAATACCTTCCTTTGCAGTGATAAGACCTTCAGATGTCATGGACTCTTTAATCTTCTTGCTGAAATCTGTCTCAAACTTCAGATCACGGTTGGTAATGATTCCTACCAACTTCTTTCCTTCTGTGATCGGAACACCGGAAATACGGAATTTCGCCATTAATTCATTAGCATCTCTTAAGGTATGCTCTGGAGATAAGAAAAATGGATCTGTGATAACACCATTCTCAGAACGCTTAACCTTGTCCACCTCGTCTGCCTGAGCTTCGATAGACATGTTCTTGTGAATGATACCGATACCACCCTGACGTGCCATGGCAATTGCCATGTTATACTCTGTAACGGTATCCATTCCTGCACTCATCATAGGAATGTTAAGTTTAATTTTCTTTGTAAGGTAAGTTGAAACATCGACCTGATTCGGGATTACCTTGGAGTACGCCGGAACTAAAAGGACGTCATCAAAAGTAATACCTTCACCAATGATAGTACCCATTGCTTTTCCTCCCTTGTCTAATTGTGTCTTTGGTTTGTAGATTAGTGTAACAAAAAACTAAAAGGGTGTCAATCTAGCAAATTAATCCAAAAATACCTTGCTGGGAGCAGTATTTCTCATTGTTTTTGCCAATACTTCATCAGGTTCGATAATTACCTTGCAGGTATCTGCACCATCACGGCAGATGATCGCAAAGCGCTTATGTTCTGGATTTCCAGAGGAAAAATCCTGTATTTTCAGCTTCTGGTTGCTGTTATAATAGTCCATTCTGTGTGAATTAAGAGGTGCCATAATATCACACTCCGAAAGGTTCAAATTCTTCACTCTTTTTCTCTTAGACTTTGCCATAATTTTGTCAATGTCAAGCTCTCCGTTTACAAACAGATATTCAAACTCCAGGTCAGTTCCCGGAAGAATGAAAAGATAAGCACAGACACCAAGAGCAAGGGCAACGATCAGAAGCAACGGCATAATAAAAAGACCGGCAAGCACTAAAAGTACGATCAGTGCGATAACACCAGCTTTTACCAATGTGTCCTTCATCGTCCGCTCTTTTTTTACAAGCAGCTCTGAATACAAATCGCTCATATCACTATTCTCCTTTGTTCTGCTGTTATGTACAGCGAATTTGTGTTTAGTATAGCACACAAAAGGGCCAGCGTCTATGACACCGACCCCTGTGATTTCTAAATTTTTCATAAAGAGCATCTCATATGGAAAACGCCCTCACAATATCTGCGTCCCCGGAAATTACATCATTCCCATGCCCTGGCCGCCTGCTGGCATTGCAGGAGCATCTTCTTTGATATTTGCAACAACGGACTCAGTTGTAAGCAGAGTAGAAGCAACACTTGTTGCGTTCTGAAGAGCACTTCTTGTAACCTTTGCAGGATCAAGGATTCCCTCATCCACCATGTTTACATATTTCTCATTAAGAGCATCAAAACCAACACCTGGCTCAGACTCTCTTACTTTGTTAATGATAACTGCACCTTCAAGACCAGCATTTGCTGCAATACGGAACAGTGGAGCCTCCAGTGCTTTCAGAATGATGTTTGCACCGGTTTTCTCGTCTCCCTCAAGAGTAGCTGCAAACTTTGCAACCTCTTTGGAAGCATGGATGTATGCAGAACCGCCGCCTGCGATAATTCCTTCCTCAACAGCTGCTCTTGTTGCTGCAAGAGCATCTTCCATACGAAGCTTAGCTTCTTTCATCTCTGTCTCAGTAGCTGCACCAACACGTACTACTGCTACGCCGCCTGCAAGCTTTGCAAGTCTTTCCTGAAGTTTTTCTCTGTCGAAATCAGATTTTGTTTCCTCAATCTGACCACGAATCTGGGCAACACGGTTAGCGATTGCATCTTTGTCTCCCATGCCATCAACGATAACTGTAGTCTCTTTCGCAACCTTAACAGATTTTGCACGACCTAACTGAGCCATTGTTGCATCCTTAAGCTCCAGACCAACCTCATCAGAAATCACAGTACCGCCTGTAAGGATAGCGATATCCTGAAGCATCTCTTTTCTTCTGTCACCATAGCCAGGTGCCTTAACAGCTACTACCTGGAAGGTTCCTCTTAATTTGTTTACGATCAGAGTTGTAAGAGCCTCGCCCTCAACATCCTCAGCGATGATAAGAAGCTTTGCACCTGCCTGTACGATCTGCTCCAGTAACGGAAGAACTTCCTGGATATTGGAAATCTTCTTGTCTGTGATCAGAATATATGGATCTTCCAGGTTTGCTTCCATTTTCTCCATATCAGTGGACATATATGCAGAAATATATCCACGGTCAAACTGCATACCTTCTACAAGATCAAGCTCTGTATGCATTGTCTTAGACTCTTCAACAGTGATGACACCATCGTTGGAAACCTTCTCCATTGCATTTGCAACAAGCTCTCCAACCTCTTTATCTCCTGCAGAAATAGCAGCTACGTTTGCGATCTGCTTCTTTCCGCTTACTTTCTGGCTCATGTTCTTGATTGCCTCTACAGCAGCATCTGTAGCTCTCTTCATACCGCGTCTCATAACGATCGGGTTAGCGCCTGCTGCTAAGTTCTTCATTCCTTCGTGAACCATTGCCTGTGCAAGTACAGTAGCTGTTGTGGTACCATCACCTGCAACATCGTTTGTCTTGGAAGCAACTTCCTTGATCAGCTGAGCGCCCATGTTCTCGAAAGCATCCTCAAGCTCGATTTCTTTTGCAATGGTAACACCATCATTTGTGATAAGCGGAGCACCAAACTGTTTGTCAAGTACTACGTTTCTTCCTTTCGGTCCCAGTGTTACTCTGACGGTATCAGCAAGTTTATTTACACCAGCCTCTAATGCTGTTCTGGCTTCTGCGCCATATTTAATCTCTTTTGCCATGATAAATCATCCTCCTGATTAGAATTCTGTCTGTTAAATTATTTTACAATTGCAAGAATATCACTCTGTTTAACGATAATATATTCCTCGCCGTCAAGCTTAACCTCTGTTCCTGAATATTTGGAATAGATAACTTTATCGCCTACAGTAACTTCCATCTTAACTTCTTTTCCATCAACTACTCCGCCAGGTCCTACAGCAATTACTTCTGCCTGCTGTGGTTTCTCCTGTGCCTGTCCCGGAAGAACAATACCGGATTTGGTTGTCTCTTCTGCTTCTAACTGTTTTAATACAACTCTGTCACCTAATGGAACTAATTTCATGATCTATGTCCTCCTTTAGAATTGCTTTCCTTTTCTTTACTAGCACTCATTATAGCCGAGTGCTAATCACTGTCCATTATATTATTGAATTATGTCCTTTTGTGCAACTCTTTTCATTGTGGTATTTTTAAGTATATTCTGTTTTATACTCTTTTATTCTCATTTTTTCTCTTATTTTCTCACTTTAAAAGTTTTCTGAAACTTTTTCTCTTTATAAAGTCTCTCCTGCAAAAAAAGAACTGCCTTCCTCATTTCAGGAAAAAGCAGTTCTTCTGTATTCTTCAGATTGTTACCGGGCAATTCTCAGGCTTTCTTAATATTTCTCTGTGCCTTGATTTCTTCCAGCTCATCAAAAATCACTTCATTGAGAACCTTAATGTAAGTTCCCTTCATACCGGATGATCGGGATTCAATAACGCCTGCACTCTCAAACTTGCGCAGTGCATTTACAATTACAGATCTGGTGATGCCTACTCTGTCTGCGATCTTACTTGCAACCAGGATTCCCTCATCTCCATCCAGCTCATCAAAAATATGAATGATTGCTTCCAGTTCTGAGAATGAAAGCGTATTAAAGGCTGATTTCACAACCTGTTTCTTACGATCCTCCTCAGCATTCTCTTCATGTACAGCTCTCATCATCTCAAGGCCTACCACTGTAGTGCCATATTCGCTGACAATAATATCCTCAATATCATACGGACGATCCTTACGATACATGAACACAGTACCAAGACGCTCTCCTGCAATATCAATAGGATTAATGATTCCCTGATAGCTGCTGGATACATGCTCAAAGCCAAGTGTCTGAAGATTAACATTCTCCTTGGTAGATAAAACGCCTAAGAATCTCTCGTTCAGCAGAGGGTCAACATGACCGCCCACCTCATCAGCAATCAGTTCACGGATTTCCTCAACACCAGGGCAAAAGCTTACGCCAAGCACCTTTCCCTTCTTACTGAGTACCAGAATATTGGAACTTAAGGTATCCATCAGAACCTGGCAGATATCATTAAAAACCACCTTACTGGAACTGCTGTTATGCAGAAGCTTATTGATTTTTCTTGTTTTATCAAGTAACTGAACGCTCATTTTGTCCTCCCTTCGCTTTTGTTCCGTTAAATTCACCTGTTACCCTAATACTACACGTTTTTCGGACTATTTACAAGCTATTTTTTACTATTTTTCAATTTTGTTTAGCTTTTCTGAAAATATCACGTTTTCAGAACTATTCAACAAACAATGAAAGAAATCATACTTCTGTTTGAAACGAAAGAATCCCCAGTAAGACAAAATCTTGTCCTACAAGGGATTTCTTTTACTGAACCTGTATCTTTTAATTTTCCGTCTCGTCCTTCTGTCTGGCTTCTACATAGCCGCAGGTCTCCTGGCTGCACACCAGCTTATTACCTTTCTCCACCATGTAGCTTCCACATACCGGACATTTCTTGGCAGACGGCTTCTGCCAGGACATGAAATCACACTCCGGATTATCCTCACATCCGTAATACTTACGTCCCTTCTTTGTCTTCTTCAGGACTACTTCCTTACCACATTTCGGGCAGGCTACGCCGATTTTTTCATAATATGGCTTCGTATTTCTACATTCAGGAAAGCCCGGACATGCAAGGAAACGTCCATGAGGACCATACTTGATCACCATATGGCGTCCACAATTATCGCATACCACATCCGTTTCTTCATCGTGGATATCCACCTTCTCAAGTTCTTCCTGCGCTGCATCCACATCATGCTTCAGATCCGGATAGAAATTACGCACAACTGTCTTCCACTGTACGGTACCGTTCTCCACACAATCCAGAAGACCTTCCATAGTGGCTGTAAAGTTCACATCCACAATACTTGGGAATGCCTGTTTCATAATGCTGTTTACCACTTCCCCAAGCTCTGTTACATAAAGATTACGTTGCTCCTTTGACACATAACGACGGCTGATGATAGTAGTGATAGTTGGTGCATAGGTACTTGGACGTCCGATTCCCAGCTCCTCCATGGTCTTTACCAGGGAAGCCTCTGTGTAATGTGCCGGCGGCTGGGTGAAATGCTGCTCCGGCTTTAACTCCTTCAGCTTCAGCTTCATTCCCTTCGTCAGGCTATGGCTTAACACATTACTCTTCTTCATGTCATCCTCCTGCATATACACAGAAAGAAAACCATCAAATACCACCTTAGAAGCAGATACGGTGAAGGTATAATCTCCCCCGGCCACTTTTACAGAAGTGGTTTCATATCTGGCAGGTGCCATACGGCTTGCTGCAAAGCGCTTCCAGATCAGCTGATACAAGCGGAACTGGTCTCTTGTAAGGGATTCCTTTATCTGCACAGGTGTACGGCTGATATCAGTTGGACGGATAGCTTCATGAGCATCCTGGATTTTCTGCCCCTTCTTCACTGTCTTAGCGGACTCAGATACATATTCCTCTCCATACTGGTCGCTGATATAGCTTCTCGCTGCAGCGTCTGCCTCGTCAGAAATACGCACAGAATCTGTACGCAGGTATGTGATCACACCTACAGTACCACTGCCTTTGATATCAACGCCCTCATAGAGCTGCTGTGCCAGACGCATAGTCTTCTGGGTAGAAAAATTCAGAGTCTTTGATGCCTCCTGCTGCAATGTACTGGTAGTAAACGGAAGGGGCGCATTCTTGATTCTCTCCCCTTTCTTCACCTCAGAAATCTCAAACTCCTTATCTGAAAGCTGCCCAAGGATCTGATCCATTTCTGCTTTGTTATGGATGTCAAGCTTCTTATCAGTTCCATAGAACTTAGCCTCCAGTGGTTTCTTCTCCCCGTCTACCAGGAACTCACCATTCAGGCTCCAGTATTCCTCTGGAATAAAAGAATTGATTTCTTCTTCTCTGTCACAGATAATCCGAAGTGCAACAGACTGGACACGACCTGCACTTAAGCCACGCTTAACCTTCGCCCAGAGCAGAGGACTGATGGTATAACCTACCATACGGTCCAGCATTCTTCGTGCCTGCTGCGCATCCACCAGATTCATATTCAGGCCTCTGGCGTGCTTCAGTGAATCCTTAACAGCAGTCTTGGTGATCTCATTAAAGGTGATCCTGTGCATTTTTTCCGGATTTTCCTTCAAAGCCTGCATCAGATGCCAGGAAATCGCCTCTCCCTCACGGTCAGGGTCAGTTGCAAGATAAATCTTATCAGCTTTCTTTGCAGCCTTGCGAAGCTTCGCAAGCAGCTCACCTTTTCCACGAATAGTAATATATTTAGGCTCGAAATCATTCTCTACATCTATTCCAAACTGGCTTTTTGGAAAATCACGCACATGTCCGTTAGATGCCTCTACCTCATAATTTGCCCCAAGAAACTTCTTTATTGTCTTTACTTTTGCAGGTGACTCAACTATCACCAGATATTTAGCCATACTACCTCTCCTAATTTGTAATCAGATTAATCCAGGATTACGGTTCATCCCCCTTGTATCCTGTAATACTGTCTCCCTGTCTCTCCCACAAGTCCCATAAGCTGAAGCTCGGTAAGAAGAGCACAAACTTTTGCCGCTGAAAAACCTGTTTTTCGTATAAGATCATCCAGGTTTTCAGGTCGTAAATCGAGACCACTATACACCAAATCCAAATCCGGCGCAAGCCCCAACTTCTTTTTTTCCACATTTTGGTGCTTGTTATCCGGTTCTATCCCCCATTCCATAAGCATAATTTCCGGACTGTATGCAATTCCCGCACCATCAAATATCAGCTTATTGCAGCCTCTGCTCAGCGCCTCCGTTACAGCTCCCGGAAGAGCATAAACACTATGTCCCTGCTCCAGTGCAAAGTTTGCTGTGATCAGTGAACCGCTCTGCTCCTTAGCCTCTACTACAAGAATAGCATCAGAAAGTCCACTGATGATCCTGTTTCTTGCCGGAAATGCCCAGTTTACCGGTGGTGAACCCGGAGGCAGCTCACTGATGATCCCGCCTCCCTTTTCCAGGATCCGTTGATAAAGCCATCTGTTTGAAGCCGGATAACATACATCCACTCCGCTTCCTAATACTGCAAAAGTAGGAGTATCCGTATCCAGCGCTCCCTTATGGCCCTCCGCATCAATTCCCTTTGCCATTCCACTGATAATCTGCACACCATACTCCGCCATTTTTCTTGCATACTTAAAAGCCTGGCATCTCCCATAAGGACTGCACATCCGTGCTCCCACTACCGCTGCTGCCGGCTTCTTCTGATCAGGCAGATTTCCAATATAATACAGCTTCTTCGGCATCCCGGAAAGCTTCCGTAAACGCTCCGGAAATTCCGGTTCCTCAACAGTCACACATCTTATCTCGTTTTTCAGTGTTTTCTCCATACTAAAATACCTCCAAACACACTTTTTTATGAATCAAAAATACTCAGCTTTTATATTTCTTGTCAAAAGCCTTATAAGTCAAAGCTTCTGCAAGGTGTCTTGTGTGTATCAATTCCTCACCATCCATATCGGCAATGGTTCTGGAAACCTTCAGTATTTTGTGATAGGACCTGGCGCTCAGTTCCATAAGCTCGAAAGCATTTTGCGCCACCTGAAAGGCTTTTTTAGTAAGAACACAGTATTTCTGAAGCTGCCGGCCGGATAATTCCCCATTAAAACAGATATTCTCCTTCTTATAACGGATTTGCTGGATTTTTCTGACTTTTTCAACTCTTTCCCTGATCACAGCAGAGCTTTCCCTTTCCCCTTCTCCTTTTCCCGATATCTGGGAAAATTCAACTGATGGCACATCTGCACAAAGATCAATCCTTTCCAGCAAAGGCTGGCTCAGTCTGTGAAGATAATGGCTTACCTCACCGGAAGTACATCTGCACTTATTCATATCCGGGTAGAAACCGCAAGGGCAGGGATTCATTGCCCCCACCAGAATAAATCCTGCCGGAAACACATAGGTTCCGCTTGCCCTGGAAAGCTGGATCTGCTTATCTTCCAAAGGCTGACGCAGAACCTCCAGGCTCCTTCTTGAAAACTCAGGCATTTCATCCAGAAAAAGCACACCTCTGTGAGCCAGGGTTACTTCACCTGGATGGGGGATTCTTCCGCCTCCGGTAAGGGAAGTAGAGGAACTGGTATGGTGAGGATTTCGAAAAGGTCTTGTCCGGATCAGCGGTCTTTTGGGACTTAAAAGGCCTGCAATACTGTATATTTTTGTAAGCTCCAGGCTCTCATCAAAAGTAAGAGAAGGCATAATAGTGGGAATCCGCTTCGCAAGCATGGTCTTACCCGTTCCCGGCGGACCGATAAAAAGTATATTGTGAAATCCGCTGACTGCAATTTCAGCAGCTCTTCTGGCACTCTCCTGCCCGCAGATATCCGCAAAATCCACAACGCTATCAAATTCCTCTTGGTCACTTATACAGCCCTCTTGCAGTGGTATTCTCTTCTGAAAAGCTACCGGATCTGAAACTGCAGCCAGCACCTCCTTAATATGCCGGACACCGATCACCTTCATCCCCTGTACCAATACACCCTCTGCCAGATTTCCAAAAGGAATGATACAGTACCGGCACCCCAGTTCTCTTGCCCGGATCACCCTTGGGAGCACCCCTGAAACGCTTCTCACTTCTCCATTCAGACTCAGTTCTCCCACTACCATCACTCCCTTAAGAAGCTTTGGATCAAGCTTTCCTGCTGCTGCCAGAACTGCCGCTGCCACAGGCAGATCAAACCCTGCACCCTCCTTTCTGAGATCGGCAGGTGCCAGATTTACTGTTACTTTCTTAGGAGGCAGACTGATCCCGTTATTTTTCAGTGCAGTACGCACCCTGTCCTGTGCTTCTTTCACCTGGGTGCTTGGAAAACCAACCATGATAAAACAGGGAAGCCCGTCACTGACATCAGCTTCCACCTGTACAGGGCAAACATCCATACCGGAAATTGCCGCTGATAAAACACTTGCAAACACACTTATTCCTTTCTGCAGATATAACTCTCCCCGTATAAAAGTTACTCTGCCCTTCAATGTATCTCTGGAATAAAAACGAATAAAAGATCAAAAAATAACACTGGTCAGGTTATAAAGTCCTGCCAAAAGAATTGATTAAAAGATATATAAAATTCATTATAGCCCATTTTGCTCTGAATTGCAATAGTGCATTTCGTTCTGATTTATACTTTCTGAAAGGATTGGAAAAGCAATTACACAGAAGAAAAAAAAGAGGTGAACCTATGAAATTTCAGAGAATCCAGGATCTCCGGACAGATGCCGATCTGTCCCAGAAACAAATCAGTGAAATTCTTCACATCAGCCAGCGCTCTTATTCTCATTATGAAACCGGCTCCAGAAACATTCCCATTGAAATGCTGATTCGCCTGGCGAATTATTACGAAACCAGTATTGATTATCTGGTTGGGCGTACTGATAAGAAACGTATGCAAAAATGAGGGGGAAGCAAATTCCCCCTCAGCTTTTATCACTGCTCTGTAAACTAATAAAATACTCTATCCCGGCTATTTTCCTTCACTTCGAAGCTTCGCTTCCGTATCTGCAATTTTCTGAATATTCGCAGCTTCATAAGCATTAAATATAGAAGTATCTGCATCAAAGGTTTCCGGATCTATATTTCCCTTATACCAGCTTTTACCGTTAAAATAATCAGCAATCCTGCTGGTCACGAATTTTCTTCCGTGACGGGCATAAATCTCATTTTTGGCAAGCTCCAGCTGGGCAGACGAATAACCGGCCAGGTCATCATCTGTAAGATAGCGGCTGTTACTCTCCGGAAAAATATAATCCCTGCCTGAAATATCTTTGCCTTCATTCCCGGCAGACGCAGTTACAGCAGGAGTAGCCGTTGCTTTCACAGCAGCTTTATCCCTGGTCATCACTCCATCGACCTTCGGCTTAAGCCCCGCCCCCTCTGCAGCTGTAACAGTATTCAGACGCAGATAAAGCTTACCCTGGTCAAAAGTAATATTACCGCTTACTTTATTCCCCCAGGAATCTGTAAATGACAGCTTCGCCGCATTTCCGGCTATCTTGGCAGTATCAGCAGCTTCCGATATCTTTGTACCATTACTGTCACTGGACTGGGAAAATGTAAAGGTGACAGATTTTGATGTAAGATCATCTATCGTAAACGTCACCAGCCCATCCTTACTGTACCAGGTTCCATAATAATCATCTGCAATAAAAGCCGGTGCCCTGGTGATCACCGGAGTAGGTGTCATGGTAGCTGTAGGCTCCGGAGTAGGCGTAGCCGTTGCAGCAGGAGTAGGTGTCACAGTAGGCACCCTTTCCAACGCTTCAATGGCAGCCTTCTTCTGCCGCTCCTTCTGAAGCTTCTTCTTATGGTTTGAAAAAAGCAGTCCTGCGATTCCAACCATAATGAATATAGCGATCAGCGCAAACAGAGTTGCTTTTAGTACATCCTTGTTGTGTTTTTTCAAAGCAGTCACCTCCGGTAAAAAAGAGTACCTATACACTCAAAAAGCAATAACAGCTATATGCTGTGATCTTATTCCTGTCCGTTCCAGCAGTATGTACAAAGCTTACATGGTTCGATATCAATAGACTTCTTCAGATCATCCAGACGATGATATTTCAAAGAAGTAAAATTCAGCTCCTTACGGATTTCTTCCAGCATTTCCTTATAGTTGGCAGAATCCGGATTCGCATAATCCTGAAGGATTCTGTCTGACACATTCTCTCCCTCACGTTTGGCAATGACTCTTCTTGTGATCAGATCCATCTCTGACTTGGAACGTGAAAAGTTCAGGTACTTACATCCATATAAAAGCGGTGGGCAGGCCGGACGGATATGTACCTCTTTAGCACCATTATTATAAAGGAATTCAGTTGTCTCCCGAAGCTGGGTGCCTCTTACAATAGAATCATCGATCATCAGAAGACTCTTATCCTTGATCAGCTTATGTACCGGAATCAGCTTCATCCTTGCGATCAGGCTTCTCTGGCTCTGCTGTGTAGGCATGAAGGATCTTGGCCAGGTAGGCGTGTACTTAATAAAAGGACGGGCAAAAGGTACACCTGAACGGTTGGCATAACCAATAGCATGCGCAATACCGGAATCCGGCACACCTGCAACCAGATCCGGATTTACCTCACCTGCGTCTCTTCCCGCCAGGATATCTCCGCATTTATAACGCATTTCCTCTACATTCACACCCTCATAGGTGGATGTAGGATAACCATAATATACCCAGAGGAAAGAACAGATTCTCATTTTATCTCCTGGTTTTTGCAGTACCTGCGCGCCCTCAGGAGTAATGAAATCAATTTCTCCAGGTCCTAATTCCTTCAGATCCTCATATCCAAGATTAATATAGGCATGGCTCTCAAAGGAGGCACAGCATGCATCCTCTTTCTTACCAATTACAAGAGGTGTCCGTCCATAACGGTCACGGGCTGCATAAATACCCTCTCCTGTCATCAGAAGAAGTGTCATGGAACCCTCTATCACCTCCTGGGCATAACGGATTCCTTCCACAATGCTGTCCTTCTGGTTGATAAGAGCCGCTGTAACCTCTGTTGGATTCACACTTCCACCACTCATCTCCAAAAAATGGGTGTGTCCATCACGGAAGCATTTCTCTACCAAAGCCTCCATGTTGTTGATCTTCCCTACTGTAGTAATTGCAAAATTCCCCAGATGGGAACGCACCAGAAGCGGCTGTGGTTCATTATCGGAAATACAGCCGATTCCAATATTTCCCTCCATCTCTGCCACATCCCGGTCAAACTTGGTACGGAACGGTGAGTTCTCAATATTATGGATCGCGCGGTTAAATCCACCGTTTCTGCTGTAAACAGCCATTCCGCCTCTTCTTGTCCCCAGATGGGAGTGATAATCAATTCCAAAAAATAAATCCATTACACAATCAGACTTTGACGCAACACCAAAAATTCCACCCATTTTTTCTTAGTCTCCTTATTTTTTCTCCTTTATAACGCCTTTTCTATAGGCATCCAAAAGCTGTTTCAGCTCCTGAATTCGTTCCTTCAGTGCCTTACCGTTGTCCGTATCTCCCACAAGCACTCGTCTTGGATTATAACGTACAGCCACACGGTTGGACACGATGTCCCTCTCGGTTGCCACTGCATCCTCAGCCGATGTAAAAGGCTCATGTGCAGTCAGGCTTAAGCCGTAGGAACTGTATATCAGAGTATATCCGGCAATACCGGTCACATTCCGGTATGCCTCACAGAAACCACCGTCAATTACGATCACCTTACCATTACATTTCACAGGATTCTCTCCTTCCAGCTGATGTACCGGTACATGACCATTGATAATATGCCCTTCCTCCGGATTCAGTCCGAATTCTTCCAGCATATGATTCACCACCTCTTCATTTTCCCAGAGGTGATAGTAGGCATTCTTTTTCTCCTTGTGTGTCTCTTTATCCTCGATAAAATACCGCTCGAAGGTGGTCATTTTATCTTTTCCGTAAAGTGGGGAATTAGGGCCTGCCCAGATATACCACAGAATGTCCTGGCTGGCCTTCTTCTCCTTCTCGTCTACTGTGAAAAATGCTTTTCTCACGTAGGCTTCCAGTTTATCATAAAGTACCTTACCTTTACAAGTCTCACCGTAAATCTTAACTTCTTTGAAGGTTCCATCTTCATTCAGAGGAATACTTCCGTGGAAAAGAAGATTTCCGTTATAAGTCTTATAAAGCCCGCCTTTATCCAGAAGAAGCTGCATATGGTTCTGAAGCTTCTCACAGTTCCTGAATGCAGAAGTAAGCCGCTCCATAACCTCTTTTTCCCCTGATGTCAGTTCATAGGGATGCTCCCAGTCAATAGTAGGAAAGTGACAGTCCAGAAGCTTATGCTCACTTCCATCCGGCAGCACCACTGTGCCTTTCTCCAGGTTAATGCGCTCCAGCATGCGCCGGTTCTCCATATAAAAATCAGGATGTTCCTTCGCAAGTGCCCCCTCAAGCTTAAACTGGATGATTGCAATAGCTTTGTGCATTTTTCTGCTCAGCTCTTTTTCGATGGCATTATAATTTGATGGATTCCCTTGTACCTCAAAGACCTGACAGGGATCATCACCGTAAACTTCCATGGCAAAAGCAGCGAGAGGCATCATATTGATACCGTAACCATCCTCCAGGATATCCAGATTGCCATAACGCAGACTATTGCGGATCACTGTAGCCATACAGGCCCCCTGTCCTACAGCAGCCCCCATCCACACTACGTCATGATTTCCCCACTGGATGTCCAGGGAATGATAATCCATCAGTCTGTCCATAATAAAATGAGGGCCCGGACCTCTGTCAAAAATATCTCCCAGCACATGAAGGTGATCTACAACCAGTCTCTGGATCAGCTCTGCAAGGGCAATAATGAAGTTCTCTGCCCTTCCAATATCAATGATAGTGTCTACAATGGAATCGTAATAAGCCTCTTTATCCAGAACTTCTGCTTTCTCCGTGATCAGCTCCTCGATCACATAAGCATAATCAGCAGGCAAAGCCTTACGGACCTTAGATCTGGTGTATTTGGATGCTGTAGTCTTGCACACCTCGATCAGACGGTACAAGGTAATCTTGTACCAATTCTCCATGTCCTTCTCCTGTTTCTTCACATAAGCGATCTTCTCCTTGGGATAGTATACAAGGGTCGCCAGGGAACGCTTATCCTTGTTGCTTAAGGTATGTCCAAATACATCGTCTATCTTCTTACGCACTGCTCCGGAGCCATTTCGAAGCACATGTGAAAACGCCTCATACTCCCCGTGAATATCAGAGAGGAAATGCTCTGTGCCCTTAGGCAGATTCAGAATAGACTGAAGGTTGATGATTTCTGTAGAAGCCTTCCCGATAGTAGGATAAAGCTCTGCCAGACGTTGTAAATAACGCAATTCTTCTGTCTTCATGTAACCTCCTGTAATGAATTATATTATATTTTCCTTCGTTATCCCGCATTAGTTGAAAAATCAAACAGGGAAATCTGATTAGACTGGGGAATATCTCCAAACAGCCCCAGCTTATCCATCAGGTCAATTACCGTCTTGCTGACCTTCGTACGGTCACGGAAATCATCCTTGGAAAGGAATCTTCCCTGTGCAGCAGCATCTACCACTGCATCTGCCGCCTTATCTCCAAGCCCCTCTATAGAATCAATAGATGGCATCAGCTTTCCTTCTATGATCTGAAAACGGTGAGCCTTTGCCCGGTAAATATCAATAGGCATGAAGTCATAGCCTCTTGCGTACATCTCCTGGACAATACGCATATCCTTCAGGGTATCCTGCTCCTTCTTGGACGCAGCATCTCCCTTTTTACGGATTTCTGCCATATAGAACTCCAGCTTCTCTTTTCCCATACACATCAGTTCATAGGAAAAAGCAGTAGCACGGATACTGAAATAGGCGCCATAATAAGCCAAAGGCTGAAACACCTTGAACCAGGCGATTCGGTAAGCCATCATGACGTAAGCCGCCGCATGAGCCTTCGGGAACATATATTTAATTTTTTTACAGGACCATATATACCAGTCCGGAACTCCATGTTCTTTCATAGTGGTGATCCACTCATCACGAAGACCTTTTCCCTTACGGACACTCTCCATAATGGTAAAAGCAAGACCACTCTCCACACCCTGGCCAATAAGATAGATCATAATATCATCTCGGGTACAGATTGCCGTGGAAATGGTAGCCTTTCCCTCTTCGATCAGAGTCTGGGCATTTCCCAGCCATACATCAGTACCATGGGAAAGTCCGGCAATACGGACCAGATCCGAAAAATATTTTGGCTTGGTATCCACAAGCATCTGCATGGCAAAGTCAGTACCAAACTCAGGAATGCCAAGACAGCCCAGCTTGCAGCCACCGATATCCTTCGGCTCGATTCCCAGAGCTTCTGTACTGGCAAAAAGCGACATGACCGCCTTATCATCAAGAGGAACCTCTCTTGCATTCAGGTCTGTCATATCCTCAAGGGTACGGATCATGGTAGGATCATCGTGTCCCAGAATATCCAGCTTCAGCAAGTTTCCATCAATGGAATGATAATCAAAATGTGTTGTGATGAAGCCACTGCTGGAATCATTGGCCGGATACTGGACCGGAGTAAATTTCTCAATCTCTTCTCCCATGGGAAGTACAATAATTCCACCGGGGTGCTGGCCAGTGCTTCGTCTGATACCAGTACACCCCTGTACAATACGGTTGATCTCGCAGGAACGCTTATGCTGTCCCCGCTCTTCAAAATAGTTCTTTACATATCCGTATGCAGTCTTATCCGCAAGAGTACCAATGGTTCCTGCCTTAAAGGTCTGACCTTTTCCGAATATAACTTCTGTATAATGATGGGCATTAGACTGATATTCTCCCGAAAAATTCAGGTCAATATCAGGCTCCTTATCTCCCTTGAATCCAAGGAAGGTCTCAAAAGGAATGTCAAAGCCCTGTTTCGTCATCTTAGTACCGCACTTCGGACAGATACGGTCTGGCATATCACATCCTGCCATACCGGAAAACGCCTTGATCTCCGGAGAATCAAAATCACTGTATTTACACTCCGGATTAGGACAAAGATAATGCGGAGGCAATGGATTTACCTCTGTAATACCAGACATGGTGGCCGCCAATGAAGAACCAACGGAGCCTCTGGAACCAACCAGATAGCCGTCTGCATTTGATTTCCACACCAGCTTCTGGGCGATAATATACATCACCGCGTATCCATTGGAAATAATGGAGTTCAATTCTTTATCCAGACGTTCCTCCACGATCTTCGGAAGCACCTCCCCATACATTTCATGAGCTTTCTGGAAGCACATATCCTTTAGATCCTGGTCGGAGTTCTCTATGACGGGCGGATATTTATCCGGATGGATAGGAGACATTTTCTCTATCATATCCGCAATCTTTACTGTATTTGTAATTACCACTTCCTCTGCCTTCTCACTTCCCAGATAGGAAAACTCTTCCAGCATTTCCTCTGTGGTCCGCAGATAAAGCGGTGCCTGATCATCTGCATCCTTAAAACCACTTCCTGCCATGATGATCCGGCGGTATATCTCATCCTGGGGATCCATAAAATGGACATCACAGGTAGCAACTACAGGCTTATTAAACTGCTCTCCCAGCTTAACGATTTTCTTATTGATCTCGATCAGATCCTCATTGGAATGGATCGTATCATTTTTTTCATCCTCTATCATAAACTTGTTGTTGCCAAGAGGCTGGATTTCCAGATAATCATAAAAGCTTACCAGTCTTGCGATCTCCTGCTCCGGTGCATTACGAAGCAATGCCTGATACAGTTCCCCTGCTTCACAGGCGCTTCCAATAAGAAGCCCTTCCCGGTGAGCCTCAAATACACTTTTGGGCACACGGGGCCTATGGTTAAAATATTTAATGTGCGACTGGCTCACAAGCTTATACAGATTAATACGACCAGTCTCATTCCGCATAAAAATAACCGCATGATAGGTCGGCAGCTTCTTAATAGTATCTGGGGAAATCTTCCCTTGTTCATTCAGCTGGTCAACATCCGTAATGTCTCTTTCACCGCACATTCCCACAAACTTCTCAAAAATACGGGCCGTGCATTCAGCATCATCAACTGCACGATGGTGATGATCCAGAGAAACTCCCACCGCTTTTGCTACAGTGTCAAGCTTGAAACGGTTCAGTGCCGGCAGTAGGAATCTTGCCATGCCCACTGTATCCACATAGGTAAAATCATTAGGAATTCCCATACGGTTACAGTTCTCTATAATAAAACTCATATCAAAATCTGCGTTGTGAGCTACCATTGTAGCACCTTCACAAAATTTCAGAAATTCCGGTAAAATTTCTTCAATTGGGCGCGCATCCATAACCATGCTGTCATTAATACTGGTCAGCTGCTCAATTCGGAAAGGAATCGGCACCTGTGGGTTTACAAAGGTGGAAAACCGGTCTGTGATCTTGCCATTCTCCACCAATACCGCTCCAATCTCTATGATCTTACAGGTCAATGGGGAAAATCCGGTAGTCTCTATATCAAAAACAACGAATCTCCCATCCAGTGGCTGCCCCTTAGGATTCGTTACCATACCTTTCAGATCGTCTACCAGATATGCTTCCATACCATAGAGCACTTTAAAATCGGACTCCTTAGGCACACAGCCGCCCCATGCATCAAAGCAGTGATTTGCCTCAGGGAATCCCTGTACAACACCGTGATCTGTAATAGCGATAGCCGGATGTCCCCACTCATAAGCGCGCTTTACAAGAGCCTTCGCCTCTGTTACACCATCCATATCACTCATCTTGGTATGACAGTGAAGCTCCACGCGCTTCTGTGGGCTGGTGTCCACTCTGGAGCTTCTAAAATCCGGTATCTTTTTGATTCCGGAAATAGAACCGATTGTCAGCTCACCGTCAAAACGATCAATAGAGGTAACACCCTTGATTTTCAGGAAAGCTCCCTTTTTAACATGTTCCTTGATCTCTGGTACCTGCTCATTACGCAGAAACATCTTAACTGTAATAGAGTCTGTGAAATCAGTAACAGGAAAGATCAGGATCGTTTTTTCGTTTCGGATTTCCCGGGCTTCCAAATCCATTACCTGGCAGCGTATGATAACCTCGCCCATCTCCTGTACAATATTCTCCAGCGGAATAGGCTCGTCCTCGAAATCTCTTCCATATACAACATCCGGATTAGGATCCTTTCGGTATCCACCGCGGAAATCGCCCCATTTGCCTTTCTTTTCCATTGGCTTTTTCTCAAAGGGCTTCTTCTCTTTAGCTGGTTCTGCCTTTTTCTCCTGTGTTGCAGAAGCTGTCTTGCCGGCAGCACTCTCTTTCTTCTGTTTCTCATCTGCCAAAGGAGCTGCTGCCTCTTCTCCTTCTGTGGAAAGCCGGGCATGCTTCAGCACATTTGCCACTTCCTGTCGGATCTGAATGGCAGCATTCTTACGGTATCTGCTCTCCTCTGTCTGTACATAGTCCAGAGAAACCTTCAGATCCATTCCACACCGCTCACAGAACACCTTGTGAAGATACTCCACAAGGATCTCACTCTTTTGCCGGGAGATCACAGAATCAGGAAGCACCATATTCAGGCAGTCCTCCTCCGGAAATGTGATCTGAGCCTGTTTAAACAGATTGTATTCCAGCATATTGTAATTACGAAGCTCCAGCTCCATGCTTGAGCGGTAGGTGTCCAGAAAATTCTTCGGCGTGTACTGCCTGGACAGATGAAACTTCTCAATCACCTTCACACTAACCTCAAGACCTGGGAAACACTGTCTTTCTATCTGCTCTTCCAGACTAAAAATATGCTTCTTGTGGATCCAGCGGTCACTTCTCAGGTAAACACGGACACAGGTCTTAGCCGAATTACAGGCAACCTTTGTAACAAACACATCTTCCAGAAGTTCGCTTAATTCCTGTTTTAATTTTAGATTTGGAAATACGTCAAAAAATTCTTTTTCCATTTATAAGATTTACACCTTCTGTTTGTTATATAAATATGATCTGCTATCCCAGTTCATAAGCTCTTCCCGCAGAGTATCCAGAAGCTGATCCTCCGGCACTTTTTTCACAATCTCGCCACCTTTGATCAGAAGGCCTACGCCTACGCCGCCTGCAATTCCAATATCGGCTTCCTTTGCCTCTCCAGGGCCATTAACAACACAGCCCATAACTGCAACCTTAATATCAAGTGGAATATCCTGTACCATAGTTTCTACTTTATTCGCAAGACCTATCAGATCGATCTGTGTACGCCCACAGGTCGGACATGAAACTACCTCTACTCCGCCTTTACGAAGCCCGAGAGTTTTCAGGATACGCTTGGCAGATTTTACCTCTTCAAGAGGTGTACCGGTAAGAGAAACACGAATAGTATCACCAATTCCCTGGTACAAAATAATACCAAGGCCCACAGCAGATTTAATATTTCCGGAATAAAGGGTTCCTGCCTCTGTAATACCAACATGAAGAGGGTAATCTGTCTGTGTGGCGATCAGTTCATGTGCCCTTGCACACATCATAACATCAGAGGATTTGATACTGATCACCATATTGTCATAACCAAGCTCTTCAATAATATGTACCTTATCAAGAGCGCTCTCTACCAGTCCCTCTGCGGTAACCCCATGATATTTCTCAACCAGCTCTTTCTCAAGTGAGCCACTGTTCACTCCTACGCGGATAGGAATATTCCGCTCCTTTGCCACATCTACAACAGCCTTAATGCGCTCTGTGCTTCCAATATTTCCAGGATTGATACGGATCTTATCTGCACCGTTTTCCATTGCAGCAATGGCAAGGCGGTAATCAAAATGAATATCTGCTACCAGTGGGATGTGAATCTTTTTTTTGATTTCCTTCAGAGCCTTGGCAGCCTCCATAGTAGGCACAGCACAACGGATAATATCACAGCCTGCTGCCTCCAGAGCCAGGATCTGCTCTACTGTTGCCTGCACATCTTCTGTTTTTGTATTAGTCATAGACTGGATCAGGATAGGATTTCCTCCTCCAATCTTCTTATTTCCTATCTGGATTACTTTGGTATGGTCTCTGTACATGCAAAACTCCTCCAATATATTATGATCAGAAATATCTTTTATATTAAAAGTGAACAAAAGGGATGTCTCTCACATCCCAATGCTGTTCTATGTCTGTCTTTTGCAATTTAATGCTGGATTTCCAGCAATTTATTCTTTAATTCTTCTTCCATCTTACGCATTTCCAGCTCTGCCTGCTGTCTCTTAATGCGTCCCTCCTTCTGGATATTCATTACATCATCCAGTGTGGCAATCAGCTCCTGATTAGTCTGCTTCAAGGTCTCAATATCCACGATCCCCCGCTCAGATTCCTTAGCAGTTTCTGTAGATGCAAGATGCAGTGCCTCCGCATTTTTCTTCAATAATTCATTAGTCAGGTCAGTTACCTGACGCTGAGCCTGGGCAGCTTCTGTAGAATGGGCAATTCCAAGTGCCAGTACCATCTGACTCTTCCAGAGCGGAATAGTGTTTACAATAGTGGTCTGGATCTTTTCCACCATAAGTGTATCATTATTCTGTACCAGACGGATCTGCGGGGCAGTCTGCAGGGAAATAGTTCTGGTCAGCTCAAGATCATGAAGCTTCTTCTCGAAACGATTACACTTACTGTCAAGATCCTTGGCTTCCTGGGCATCCTCCGGAAGTCCGCTGGCTGCTGCCCTTTCTTCTAAGTCCTTTAATTTACCCTGGCGTACTTCCTTAAGCTTCTGCTTTCCTGCCAGAATGTACATGGTCAGCTCTTTATAATAATTCAGATTCTGGGCATACATTTTCTCCAGAACCGCAGAATCCTTCATAAGACGCATCTGGTGATCCTGAAGGGAGGTGGTTATCTTCTGCACATTCACCTCTGCCTTGGCATAACGGTTCTTCATACTCTCAATTTTGTTACCCTGTTTCTTAAAAAAGCCAAGGAAGCCCTTTTCTTCCTCTGTAGCATCAAAATCACGAAGCTCACCTACCACCTGTGTGATCAGTTCTCCTACCTCACCCAGATCCTGTGTACGAACATTTTCAAGAGCTGCATCGGAAAAATCTGCCATTTTCTTCTGGGTTCCGGCACCATATTGAAGGATCTGACTGGTATTCTCAATATCGATTTTCTTGGAAAAGCTGTCTACCATCTGCTGCTCCTCCGGGGAAAGAACGGTCTGTTCCATCTCCTTTTTCACAGCTTCTGCTTCCGGCTGCACCATAGCTTCGGCCTTCGGTTCATCCAGAACCGGCTCCAGTGTCAGTGTAGGTGCATTATCTTCAAAGTCTGTAAATTCGTTTCCCATAGCGTCCTCCTTGTGTACAAGTCTGCAAATTCACTGTATTTCTATTATTTTTGGGCTTCTCTTCTCATCCGGGTAAGCTCATCCTCAGTGAGGCCTTCCTGGGCCAGGACAGTATTCAATACGGAAATATCACTGGATACGTCCATGGCAGTATCTTCAAATACAGAATCCAGAAGCTTCTCAAAAGCTATATTTAAAGTATCAATCGTCTCCTCGATTTCTCTCTTGGAGGAGGTAATATTCTCTCCCTGGACAGGCTGGCTGTCCATCTCTTCGTATGCATTCAAAAGCTTCACAGTCATAGGAAGATAATAATCCATAAGGCGGTTCAGATCCGGAATGATCTCCGGATGAGCCTTGGCTCGCTCAAAAATCTTGGCTATGATCAGCTCCATACGGGAAATTTTACTGGAAATCTCTTCACCTGGAATGGCATCATTACTGCGGCGGATCTTATCCAGGAAATCATTTCCTTTATCCAGAACCTGCTGAACATCTGGAGAGATCCTGGCATTCTTCTTATCCCTCTGCTCTGCTTCCTGACGTATCTTTTCTCTTGCCTGCTCCTCCCTCAGAAGCTCTGTCTCCTGACGCTTTCGTTCCTCCAGCTGTTTCTGTGTGCTTACATACTGATCATAAGTCTCATTACTTGTAATCAGACAGGTTTCCTGTCCGTCCACATGTCCCTGAAGAAACCACCCCTTACTTATCATACGCCTGATATCTTTTTTTACAAATTTCACCGGCTTGCCAACAGCCAGTGCCAGCTGCTGGAAATTACAATAGGTATGGCTTCCCAGAGCCTTAATATATTTGTCACGGCGGCTTAAGCCTGTAAGACTGGTGTACCCCTGTCCCAGAAGGATTCCGCTGGCTGCCGCAAATACTGCTAAAGCCACCGAACCGCCTACCATACCATTAACACCAAATCCCAGTCCCAATGCTCCCACTGTTATCGCTGCAATACCAAAGGTTCCTGTCAGAATTCCTCCAAATACAGTCTTCAGGATTCCCTTCACCTTAATTCCTGTGGATGGCAGGTATAGAGCCATATTCGTTTCCTGGGTTTTATTCTGCTGCCTGACTGTGTCTTTCTGTTTGCTCTGTCTATTCCCTGTCTTCTGGAAGTCCCAGGACCGGTTCTGCCTGTAATCATAAGAGCTGCCAGTACGGTAATTGGTATATTTCCCATCTCCGGCAGTATGATTCAACGCGCTCTTAAGCGCTTCACTTCCACTATCAATAGCTTTATTCAGAGTCTGATTAATGCTCTGGCTTAATTTCTGGTAGTTTTTCTCATTTATGGCACTATCAATGATGTCCTGAATCTTATCTCCCAGCTCATCTAACTCATTATATCCCATGTTTTCCTCCGGATATCCTATTACATAACGCTTGTCCTTTTATTATACAAAAATCCCTCATAAAAAACAAGATAACATAAATTGTAAACCCCTTATACTTTTTGGTGTTTTTTTCAATTACCTGTTCACAGGAAAATCACTAAAAAATATATTTTTCCCCATTGAATTTCACACGTAAAAGTTTTACAATAGTAAAAACATCGTGGATTCATGTTTAAGAATCTACCACAAGAAACCACGCTAGGAGGAAATTGTTATGGAAAAAAAGAACATTGACTGGGGCAGCCTTGGCTTTGGTTATGTAAAAACAGATTACCGTTATGTATCTAATTATAAAGATGGTCAGTGGGATAAGGGAGTCCTTACTACCGATGATACTGTTACCATCAGTGAGTGTGCAGGTGTACTCCAGTATGCACAGACTGTTTTCGAGGGAATGAAAGCATACACTACAGAAGACGGACGTATTGTTACTTTCCGTCCTGACCTTAATGGAGAGCGTATGGAGCATTCCGCAGCAAGACTGGAAATGCCGGTATTCCCAAAGGAGCGTTTTGTTGACGCAGTTGTTCAGACAATTAAAGCAAATGCAGCATATGTTCCGCCATATGGTTCCGGTGCTACCTTATATGTACGTCCTTACATGTTCGGAAGCGATCCTGTCATTGGTGTGAAGCCTGCTAACGAATATCAGTTCCGTGTATTCACCACACCTGTAGGACCATATTTCAAAGGTGGCGCTAAACCGATCACAATTCGTGTCAGTGACTTCGACCGTGCTGCACCTAATGGTACAGGCCATATTAAAGCTGGTCTGAACTACGCAATGAGCCTTCACGCAATCGTCGATGCCCATAAGAACGGATTTGATGAAAATATGTATCTTGATGCCAGAACCCGTACCAAGGTTGAAGAGACAGGCGGCGCGAACTTCCTGTTTATAACCAAGGATGGAAAGGTTGTTACACCTAAATCTGACAGTATCCTTCCTTCTATCACACGCCGTTCTCTGATTTATGTTGCAAGAGAGTACCTTGGACTTGAAGCTGAGGAAAGAGAAGTTTACTTCGATGAGGTAAAGGATTTCGCAGAATGCGGTCTTTGCGGTACTGCTGCTGTTATTTCTCCTGTTGGAAAGATTGTTGATCACGGCAATGAAATCTGTTTCCCAAGCGGTATGAACGAAATGGGACCTGTTACCAAAAAGCTGTATGACACCCTTACCGGAATCCAGATGGGACGCATCCAGGCTCCTGAAGGATGGCTGAAGGTTATCGAGTAATTTAACTAATGAAAAGGCTCCGGCATTTCCATATGGGAAAACCGGAGCTTTTATTATACCTCTCATTTATTTCTTTCATATCTCACAAACTTATACTCCAGATCGAAGTAGGTCTGCTCTTCGCTTTCTGCTGCCACATGCCACTGTGGATCTTCATCCAGATTGGGGAAGTAGCTGTCGGCAATATAAGCGAAATCAATCTTCGTCACCTGAGCCACATCACAGTATGGCAGCAGCTGTTTGTAGATTGTGTCGCCACCAATACAATACACATCCTCTGCCGGATATTTCTTAAGCTCTTCCTGCAGCTCTTCCATGGAATGTACGATAATGGCACCTTTCACTTTATAATTCTGATTTCTGGTAAGAACGATATTGGTGCGGTTTTTAAGAGGAAGTCCACCAGGAAAGCTCTCCAGGGTTTTTCTGCCCATAACACAGATTTTGCCGGTGGTCTCCTGACGGAACATCTTCATATCTGCCGGAATGCTTACCAAAAGCTTATTGTCTTTTCCAATACCCCAGTTTTTATCTGCTGCAACGATAATTTTCATTTTATTCTCCTTTCAGATCGCAATAGGAATATTTTTAATCTGTGGCCATGTCTGATAGTTCTCCACGATCAGATCATCTGTAGTAAAATCATAGAAATTCTTCACATCCGGATTCAGCTTTACAACAGGTGCCGGATAAGGTGTTCTGGATATCAACTCTTTAATAACAGGAACATGTCTGTCATAAATATGACAATCTGCAATCACATGCACCAGCTCGCCAGCCTCCATATCACAGCATTGTGCGATCATCATAAGAAGCAGTGAATACTGACATACATTCCAGTTGTTTGCAGCCAGAATATCCTGAGAACGCTGGTTCAGAATAGCATTTAAGGTCAGCTTATCCTTCCCCGGCTCTTTGGTTACATTGAAAGTCATAGAATATGCACATGGATAAAGATTCATTTCATGCAGGTCCTCATGTACATATATATTAGTCATAATTCTGCGGCTGTATGGGTTATTCTTCAGATCATAAAGAACACGGTCTACCTGATCCATCATTCCCTCTTTATACTGATGCTTCACACCAAGCTGATAGCCGTAAGCCTTTCCAATGGAGCCATTCTCATCAGCCCAGCTGTCCCAGATATGGCTGTGAAGATCATGGATATTGTTGGATTTCTTCTGCCAGATCCACAGGATCTCATCCATTGCGCTTTTCAGTGCTGTTTTACGAAGGGTAAGTGCCGGAAACTCCTTTCTCAGATCATAGCGGTTTACTACACCAAAACGCTTGATCGTGTAAGCGGAGGTGCCATCCTCCCACACCGGACGTACCTTCTCTCCTTCTGTACTTGTCCCATTGGCAATTACATCTTTACACATGTCTATAAATATATTATCAGCTATACTCATGCCTGTCCTTCTCCTCCTGATCTCCCATTATATGTTCTTTCTCAGTGCTTCAATAATTCTAGCATAGATTACCGAAAATAACTACCTTTTTCTTTACAATCCTATTTTCCCGTGCTATAGTAAACCCCATGAAGAAAATTTTAATCCATTTATTAAAACCTTTGTCCTTTCTTCCTGCGATTCTGATGATGTATCTGATTTATTCATTTTCAGCCCAGACAGGGGAGGTGTCCGGAGCATTAAGCTATAAGGTCAGCTACCAGATCGTAGAAACCAAGAACGAAATTCTCAGTGAGAACAAATCCTATGATGAGCTTGCCTATTCTGCTCGCTCTATTGAATATTATGTGCGAAAGGCCGCTCACATGACAGAGTATTGCCTGCTTGCCATTGCCATCTCTTTTCCGTTGTACGTTTACGGAGTAAGAGGGATCTGGCTGATTCTGCTGGCTGGCGCTATATGTGTAGGCTTCGCAGGATTTGACGAGTATCACCAGTCATTCGTTGCCGACCGCGGTCCTTCTGTAAAGGATGTGGGAATTGACAGCATTGGTGTTGCCGTCGGTATTCTGCTGGTTCAGGCCTTCTGCTGGTCTACCTTACATAACCCTAGCGGGAAGCGGCGACGTAAGAAGCGGCGTTAACCCGGATATATGCAAAAACAGACTTCCAATCACAGCTGCTGTTCATTGGAAAGTCTGTTTATTTTTTTATAAAGCTTCTATTCTTCATCCTCCGGGTCATCCCCAAGCTGACTTACCAGATTGGCACGATCAGCAATGGACATTTTAGAGCCTTGCGAATCTGCTTCCTTAGCTTCCTCTCCAGAAGTCTGTTCCTTCTCTTCGGCAGCTTCCATCTGCTTTGCCTTACTTATCTTTAAGCTGCCCCGGATCCCATTGATTCCGAATACTGCCCCCAGCACGATAAAGATAATTCCGGCTGCCATAAATCCCACACTGCTGCCTTCCTCGCCCTTTATCACTCCCTGGCAAAGAGAAACACCAAGATACGCCACATAAGCGCCTGCAAGGATCATGAGCACATAAGTCCGCATAGGAATAGCACCCTTAGTCCCTTTTTCTTCCAATTCATCATTTTTAAGCTCTTCCATATTGCCTCCTCCATTTTGTTCTTCGTCTCTTACACTAATGCTCTCTTTATTCTCCGGTCAGGAAACTGCAAACTGACTCTCATACAGATCCGCATAAAAGCCCTTCTTTGCCAGCAGCTCTTCATGCCTGCCCTGCTCGATAATATTTCCGTCCTTCATAACCAGGATCAGGTCTGCCTCCTGAATAGTGGAAAGGCGATGTGCAACAATGAAGCTGGTTCTTCCCTCCATCAGCTCTGCGAAAGCCTTCTGGACTTTTATCTCTGTACGGGTATCAATGGAAGATGTTGCCTCGTCAAGGATCAGCATGGCAGGATGCATAAGCATAACCCTTGCAATACAAAGCAGCTGCTTCTGTCCCTGGGAAATGTTCCCGCCGCCTTCTGAGATCACAGTGTCATAGCCCTCTGGCATACGCTTGATAAAGCTATGGGCATGGGCATGTCTGGCAGCCTCCATAACCTCTTCAAGGGTTGCATCCGGTTTTCCGTAAGCGATATTCTCACGAATAGTTCCAGCCTTCAGCCAGGTTTCCTGAAGCACCATACCAAAGTTTCGTCTAAGACTGTCTCTTGTCAGTTCTCTTACAGGATAACCACTCACCCTGATCTGTCCTTTGTCCACATCATAGAATCTCATAAGCAGATTTATCATAGTGGTCTTACCACATCCGGTAGGTCCCACAATAGCAATTCTCTGGCCCGGCTTTACATCAATGGAAATGTCTGTAAGCAGGGGAACTTCTTTTCTATAAGAGAAAGAAACATTCTCCACACATACACGGCCGTCAGCTTTTTCCAGCTCCACTGCATCCGGCGCATCCGGCTCCTGTACCGGAGTATCGATAAAGTCAAACAATCTTCTGGCGCAGGCCAGTGCATTCTCCAGCTCCGTAATAACACCGGAAATCTCATTAAAGGGCTTTGTATACTGATTTGCATAATTCAGAAAGCTGGTCAGCTGTCCCACAGTCATACCACCTTTAATTACCGTAAATGCGCCAAAAATTCCAACAGCTGTGTAAACAAGCCCATTTACAAAGCGTGTGGACGGATTTGTAATGGAGGAAAAGAAAATGGCATTGATTCCGCAGACTCTAAGCTCTTCGTTCACTTTTCCGAAGCGTTCATTTGCCCTCTCTTCATAGGAAAAAGCCTGCACGATCTTCTGATTCCCCACAAGCTCTTCCACAATAGAAGTCATCTGTGCTCTTTTCTCAGACTGCTCCTGGAACATACGGAATGTTCTGCTTGCTATAAAGCTTGCCACAAACAGGGAAATCGGTGTAAGCAAAATGACTATTACTGCAATCTTCACACTGATGGAAAGCATGAAACCAATGGTTCCAAAGATTGTCAGTACACCGGTAAACAGCTGGGTAAAGCCCATGAGAAGTCCATCGGAAAACTGGCTTACATCAGAAACAATACGGCTTAAAATATCTCCTGGCTGATTAGCATCAATATAGGATACCGGTACCTCCTGAAGATGGGCAAAAGCCTGACTGCGCACATCCTGAACCACACTGTAAGTAACCTGGTTTGTAAGAAGGTTCATAACCCACTGGGAAACTGCATTTCCCGCAACAACCACTGCAAGTGCTCCAAGCACCTTCAGAAGTCCGGCCACATTTACATTTCCCGGTCCCACAATGTTATCTACACCTTTACCAATAAGAATCGGCGTATACAAAGTAAATGCAACTGTGACAAGTGCTGTAAGAAGCATAATGATAATTTTTGCCTTGTAGGGACTGATAAATTCCAGCACTCTTTTCAGGGTATCTTTATTCTTTCCCATCAGCGGTTCACCTCCTGTTCAGAAAGCTGTGACAGACAGATTTCTCTGTAGACCTCACAGGATTCCATAAGCTCCTTGTGTGTTCCCACACCAACCAGTTCACCGTCATCCAGAACCAGTATCTTATCTGCCTGCTTGATAGAGGTAGCTCTCTGGGAAACTATAAACACGGTCATACCCTTAGTCTGCTCACGGATAGCGTGACGCAGAGCCGCATCTGTAGCAAAGTCAAGGGCAGAGGCACTGTCATCCATGATCAAGATTTCAGGATTTCCCACCAGTGCTCTCGCAATGGTAAGACGCTGGCGCTGTCCACCGGAGAGATTGGCACCTCCCTGGCTTACCATGGTATTTAAGCCTTCAGGCTTACTATTTACAAAATCACTTGCCTGGGCAATGGAAAGCGCATTCTGGATTTCCTCCTCTGTGGCGTCCTCCTTGCCCCATTTCATATTATCACGGATGGTTCCCTTAAACAGTACCGCCTGCTGAGGTACCATGCCTATTTTTTTGCGAAGCTGTGAAAATGGATATTCTTTTACATTATTTCCATCAATTACCACATTTCCTGATGTTACGTCATAAAAGCGAGGGATCAGATTGACCAGGGTGGATTTACCACATCCGGTACCACCGATGATACCGATTGTTTCTCCCGGCTCTGCTGTAAAGGAAATATGGGAAAGAGCGGGTTCTTTGCTGCCGGCGTAGGTAAAGCTTACATTCTCAAAAGCAACTCTTGCAGAGTCTGCTTTCTCCTTCTGTGCGCTGCTGCCCTCATCAGTCAGAGAGGGCTGTGTATCCAGAACCTCATTCAGACGAACACCGGAAGCCATAGCTTTCGTTACAGCCACGATCAGGTTGGCAAGGGCGATCAAAGCGATCAGGATCTGATTCATGTAATTTACAAGTGCAACTACTTCTCCCTGTGTAAGAATGCCTACAGATACCTCTTTACTGCCATACCAGAGAATTCCGATAATCGCAAGATTCATGATAACTGTAGTGGCCGGATTCAAAAGTGCGGAAATTTTTCCGGCTCTTACCTGAACCCTGGAATAATCATCATTGACTTCTGAAAATTCTTTATACTCCTCCCGCTGTCTTCCAAATGCTCTTACCACTCTGGCCCCAACATGATTCTCTCTGGTTATCAGCGAAATTCTGTCCAGGGAAGACTGAGCTTTTTTATAAATTGGTACTGTTGTGCGCATAATTGCATAAATTACAACAGAAATAACCGGCACCGCAATGAGGAAAATCAAGCCAATCTTTACATCAATTGTAAAGGACATGATCACTGCCCCAACGACAATAAACGGGGAGCGAAGAAACAGGCGAAGTATCATATTTACACCTGTCTGAGCCTGATTGACATCACTGGTAATCCTGGTTACAAGTGTAGGAGTTCCCAGCATATCCAGCTCCTTATAGGAAAGCTTACTGATATGTGAAAACAGTTCTTTACGAAGGGCCGTACTAAATCCCATAGCTGCCTTTGCGGAAAAATACTGTGCAGTCAGTGAACAGGCAAGACCAATCACGCCAAGAAGCACCATGATCACGCACTGATGCCAGATATAAGCATTATCCTGATTCTTAATACCTATATCCATAATTCTCGCAACAACCAGAGGCACAATTAACTCAAATGTGGCCTCCAGCATCTTAAACAAAGGAGCCAGAAAGCTTTCCTTCTCATAGCCCTTCAAAAATCTGATCAATCTGTTCATTTTTCTTTGTGCTCCTGACTCCGTCCATATAATTTTGTCATAGCGTATATTCTCTTGAGCACCTCATCCTGAAGCTGTCCCTTTGTCAAGCGCCACTTCCAGTTGTCTCCCAGAGTGGAAGGAGTATTCATTCTGGCTTCATTTCCAAGACAGAGATAGTCCTGAAGCGGGATTACACATACGTCAGCCACACTGGACTGAGCCGCCCTTATAAGCCCCCAGACACACTCATCCATATCTTTTCCCTCGGATGCAGTATACCTGCTCACATAATCCCTGCCTGACTCAGTAAGATTTCCAAGCCATCCCTTGGTAGTTTCATTATCATGGG
Organism: uncultured Blautia sp.; assembly: GCA_934408705.1. GTDB lineage: Bacteria > Bacillota > Clostridia > Lachnospirales > Lachnospiraceae > Blautia_A. The sequence continues at coordinate 33,645 of CAKRVL010000013.1, forward strand.
TACCTGTGTATACAATGCAATTCCTGTCATAGCGGAATGGAAGATATACGCTCTCACCGCTTTCATCGAAAGCAAACTGAAGCACTTTCATGCCGGGATAACCGGATTCTGACAGCAGTTCTCTTACGGAATCTGTAAGAAAGCCAAGATCCTCAGCGATTACATCCAGCCCTTCAATATTCTTCTCCAGGATCTTAAATAACTGGATTCCAGGTCCCTTCTCCCATTTGCCATTTTCTGCAGTCTCATCCCCGTAAGGAACTGCCCAATACTCATCAAAGCCTCTGAAATGATCAATACGAACCTTATCATAGAGCTTCATGCAATGAGACATACGAAGAGTCCACCAGCTGTAGTCTGTTTTCTTATGATATTCCCAATTGTACAGTGGATTTCCCCACAGCTGTCCTGTTGCTGAAAAAGCATCTGGCGGACAGCCTGCAACAGCTACGGGAACCGCATTCTCATCGAACTGGAACAGATCCGGATTCGCCCATGCATCAGCACCGTCAAAGGCTACATAGATAGGCAGATCCCCAATAATCTTAATTGCCCTGTCATTTGCATATTTTTTCAGCCGGCTCCACTGGCGGTAGAACCAGAACTGCTGGAATGCATAGAAACTGATTTCTTCCTTCAATTCCTCACCAGCCTTTGCAAGTGCCTCCGGCTTACGTGTCTTCAAATCCTCAGGCCACTGATTCCAGGCAATTCCATCCAGACTGTCCTTCACAGCCATATAAAGACAGTAATCAGCAAGCCAGAAGCCCTGCTCCTGCTCGAAAGCTTCCATTTCCTCACGGATCAGCTGAAGCTCTTTGTCTTTTCCATCCAACTGGTAAAAACGTCTGTATGCCTTACGAAGAAGGGAAAATCTGGAATTATAAACCTTCTCATAGTCTACATAGCTCTTGCTGCCGCCCCAGTCACAGCCTGCACATTCTGCTGCTGTGAGAAGGTCTCTCTGGATAAATTCTTCCAGATCAATAAAATACGGATTACCTGCAAATGTGGAAAAAGACTGATAGGGAGAATCCCCGTATCCGGTTGGTCCAAGTGGAAGAATCTGCCAGTATCTCTGGCCTGCCTCCACAAGCTGATCTACAAAATCATAGGCTTCTTTAGAAAAGCATCCTATTCCATAATTGGAAGGGATGCTGGATATCGGTAATAAAACACCGCTAGCTCTCATCATGTATTCCTCCTGTCTGTTAAGTCTGTTAATGCAGCCCTTTGGCAAAATAATCATTATCTGTTTATTATACTGCTATCTCACATAAGCGGTCAATAAAAAAACGAACAAGTCCCTTCAGTATTTCAGAACAAAGCAGACAAGTTCCCTTCAATATTCCGCGCACAAAAAAGCAGGCTCCTGGATTAACTCCGGAAACCTGCTGGATTTTACCTGAATTATTTCTTGCTTGTGTAGCCAAAGAAGAAGTATCCAAGTGGTGTGTAATACATACCATCAATATTCTCATTGATCATATATGGCTGTGTATAGAAGTAAATAGGAGCAAGTACGCTATCCTGTCCAATGAGGATATCCTCTGCTTCGTGGAATGCTTTCATACGCTCTTCCGGATCGGAAGTAGCTTTTGCTGCATCAATAGCTGCATCATAGTCTGGGTTAGAGTACTGAGCGTCGTTGTTACCGCCGTCTGTATACCACATATCCAGGAATGAGCAAGGATCATTGTAGTCTGCGATCCAGCCGTTACGTGCGATCTGGAAGTTACCATCTTTTCTGTTCTGAAGGAATACGTTCCAATCCTGGTTATTCAGGTTAACAGTTACACCAAGCTCTGTCTGCCACATATTCTGAAGAGCCTCACCGATCTTCTTGTGGTTATCAGCTGTATTGTACAGATACTCTACAGTTGGGAAGCCTTCGCCGTTTGGATATCCGGCATCAGCAAGAAGCTGACGAGCCTCCTCGCAGTTAGCTTCATAATCTTCCTCAGAAATGCTGTAGTAAGAACCGCCTACTGTACGGAAGTCATCACTACCTGCACCAGCAGCATCATTTACACCGCTCGGTACATATCCATCAGCCGGAACCTCACCAGCCTGGGAAACGTTCTCTACGATGTAGTTACGGTCAATTACAAGTGAGAATGCTTTACGGATGTTAGGATCAGAGAAAACTTCGTCCTCTGTGTTAAAGCATACATAATAGGTTCCAAGGTAATCACCAATGTTCAGCTGTCCGGAAGCAAGATAGGTAGGAATTTCATCAACCGGAAGATTCTCGATAAAATCAAGCTCTCCGTTGTTGAAGCCCTTCAGCATCGCATTGTTATCATCAAGGAGTGTAAACTTGATGGTATCCGGTCCAAGATTCTCATAATCATAATAGTTCTCATTTTTCTCCATGGAGATGTAAGCATTATGAGACCACTCTGTCATTTTGTATGGTCCATTGCCAATGTATGTGCTTGGATCAAATGTCCAGTTATCACTTGCCTCTACCATATCCTGACGAACCGGGAAAGTTGCCGGGAATGCCATGATTTCTTCGAAATATGGGCAGTCATAGGTAAGCTTGATCTCAAGAGTTTTATCATCAACTGCTGTGATTCCAAGAGTACTAGGATCAGCACTTCCGTCAGCAATTGCATCGTAGCCCTGAACCATATCGATCATGTAGCAATAATCTGCTGCTGTCTCAGGGTTTGCAAGACGCTGCCATGCATAAACGAAATCACCTGCTGTTACATCCTGTCCATCAGACCATTTGATTCCATCACGAAGCTTAACTGTGTAAGTTACAGTACCATCTTCGTTCTCTGTCTTTTCCCAGGATTCAGCCTGTCCAGGAGCTGTGACAGCATTTCCTTCACCATCGTTTACCCATTTAACAAGACCTTCAAACATATGGTTGCACATGATTGCTCCATCAACTGCGGAATTCAGTGCAGGATCGATGGTCTGTGGCTCAGATGCGATACAAAGGTTCAGATTAAATCCTTCGTCAGAAGCTGTATCCTCTGCGAATACCGGGGTAGCTGCCATGCTTACTACCATAGCTGCGGTCAGTACCATAGACATAAATTTTCTTCTCATTACAAATCCTCCTTTATGCTTTTTTTGCGCCGCATGAGAAATGAGAATCAGCGCTTGTATTAAGCAGTTCTTCTATCAGAAGAACGTAATACCAATATGGATAAATGTTGGGGCAAAAGCCCCAACTACGATACCTACGGATTGTTCCGTGCGTTGCACTCCCACAATCCTACCCAATATTCGCATATCGTGAAGCATACGCTTCACTTTTATGCTCATATTGGGGCGGGTCCCAAGGTCATTTCTCCACCTTTGTGCAAGCACAGGTGGTTTCAGACCTTTTGACCCTGGTATCATAGATATTATTTGTCAAGTAAATGACAGGCTGCCCAGTGACCTGGCTCATGCTCTTTAAATACAGGAGCAACCTGACTGCACTTTTCAGTAGCATATGGACATCTGGTATGGAAACGGCATCCGCTTGGCGGATTCATAGGACTTGGCACATCTCCTTCCAGAATAATACGCTTTCTTGTCCTGCTAAGTGCAGGATCCGGAACCGGAACTGCTGAAAGCAATGTCTGTGTATACGGATGTATAGGATGTCTGTTCAGCTCATAGCTTTCTCCTAGCTCCACAAGGGAACCCAGATACATAACTCCGATTCTGTTTGAAATATGACGGACAACCGAAAGATCATGGGCAATGAACAGATAAGTCAGTCCCATCTGCTCCTGCATGTCCTCCAGCATGTTTACAACCTGTGACTGGATAGAAACATCCAGTGCTGAAATAGGCTCATCGCAGACAATGAATTCCGGTTTTACCGCAAGTGCACGGGCAATGCCAACACGCTGCTGCTGGCCACCGGAAAATTCATGGGGATAGCGGTTCGCATGCTCTGTATTCAGTCCAACCTTTGATAACAATTCTTTAATCATGTCGGAACGGTCTTTCTTGCTTGCCGCCAGCTTATGGATATCAATGGCTTCTCCAATGATCTCACCAACTGTCATACGCGGATCCAGGGAAGCAGATGGATCCTGGAAAATGATCTGCATTTTTCTTCTATATGGAAGCATTTTTGCAGCCTTTGGTTTTCCCAGCGGTCTTCCATCTTTATCCAAAGGATTATCATAAATAGTCTCTCCGTCATAGATAATCTTTCCACCAGTTGGCTCATAAAGACGGAGAACTGTTCTTCCCAATGTTGTCTTTCCACAGCCGGATTCTCCTACCAGACCAAGTGTCTCACCCTTTTTGATATAAAGAGAAACATCCTGTACAGCCTGTACTCCTGGACCATTTATACCCTTTACCGGAAAATATTTTCGTAAATTCTGAATTTCCAGAAGCTTCTTTTCTTCTGCCATTTAATTCTCCTCCTTGTTCATCATCTCCTGAACACGAAGCCAGCAGGCGGAACGGTGTTTCTCGCCTACTTCCACGTAAGGAGGCATTTTATTAAGACAGATCTTCATGCAATGCTCACAACGGGGAGCAAATGGACATCCCTCCGGCGGATTCAACATATCAACCGGTGTTCCTTCTATAGGGATCAGCCTCTCATAGCTCTGGGCATCCACACGGGGCATAGAACGAAGAAGACCTTTTGTATATGGATGTGCAGGCTCATAGAAAATATCATCTACAGGTCCCTGCTCAACAATCCTGCCAGCGTACATAACAGATACCTTGTCACAGATATCAGCCACAACACCAAGATTATGTGTGATAAAAATGATTCCCATTCCGGTTTTTTTCTGAAGAGATTTCATCAGATCCAGGATCTGGGCCTGAATGGTAACATCAAGTGCTGTGGTAGGTTCATCTGCGATCAGAAGCTGTGGATGGCAGATCAGCCCCATAGCGATCATAACACGCTGTCTCATACCGCCGGAAAACTCATGTGGATACTGCTTCATACGTTTTTCCACATTATTAATACCAACCATTTCCATCATTTCCATGGCACGCTTTTCAGCTTCTTCCTTGCTGATCTTCTTGTCATGGGCACGAAGAGCCTCAACCAGCTGATTTCCGATGGTATAAACCGGATTCAGGCAGGTCATTGGATTCTGGAAAATCATGGCAACCTTATTTCCACGAAACGCAGTCATTTCATCTTTGGAAAATGAAAGAACGTCTTTTCCTTCAAATGTAATGGAACCTCCGATTACTTTACCTGGTGACTGTAACAGCCCCATAATAGAATATGCTTCCTGGCTCTTTCCAGAACCAGATTCTCCAACAACTCCCATAACCTCGCCGTAATCAAGGTCATAAGAAATACCGCCAACAGCTTTTACCTCGCCAGCCGGGGTAAAGAAGGAGACTTTAAGGTCTTTTACTTCTAATAGTTTATTTTTCTGTTCAGACATTATTCTCCTCCTCTCTTATTTCTTCAGCTTCGGATCAAGAGCATCACGAAGGCCATCACCAAACAGGTTAAATGCAAGAATCATAATACTCAGGATCACAGATGGTACGATCAGTCTGTAAGTATAGGTGTACATACCACTTAATGCATCAGTTGCCATTGATCCAAGGCTTGGAAGAGGTGCGGAAACACCAACGCCAAGATAGGATAAAAATGATTCCAGGAAAATGGCAGAAGGAATCTGCAGACAGGTAGTAACAACGATCTGTCCGATACAGTTCGGAAGCAGATGACGACGGATGATCCTGCCGCCGGATGCACCAAGAGCTCTTGCTGCTGTTACATATTCCTGCTGTTTCAGCTGAAGTACCTGGCCACGGATAATACGGCTCATAGTAACCCAGTATAACAGACCAAATGCTATAAACATTGAAATCAGGTTTGGTCCGAGAACATTGACAAATGTTTTCATAGGGCTTGTTCCTGCTGAATTTACATATTCAGTAAGTATAGGCTTCAGCGCAGTTGCGATCAAAAGCACTACCAGCATCTCAGGCACTGCATAAATCAGCTCTACAATACGCTGCATAACTGCATCTACTTTTCCACCACAGTAACCAGAGATTGCTCCGTAAAGAGCACCGATCACAAGTACCAGGATTGCTGCAAATACACCAACGGACATGGAAACTCTGGCGCCATACATAACGCGGACCAGAATGTCACGACCATACATATCAGTACCGAAAACATGTGGAAATACTTTTTCCCCATTTGCCTTGCGCTCTAACTCCGCCTGTGAATAACCAAAAAGATGCTTCTTGATACCAAGCTCCTTACGGATGGAATCCTCATCAACGTTCTGTTCATCAGAAGCGCCTTCCTCTGGTTTTGCTGCAACCTTAGCTTTTGCTCTGATAACCGCTTCATCTTTCTTAGTAAACTTCTCGCCCTTTTTCTCAGCTTCGGCTTTCGCCTGAGCGATCATCTCATCTACATCCACTACATCTGACTGGGTACGTGACGCGATCTCATCATTAACACGCTGTGTATCCTCCAATGTGTAATGGTATGGATAAAGGTTCTCAGCACCTTTATTAAATTCGTCATAACCATATGGAATCAGAACCGGTCCCAAAAAGGCAAATAAAAACAGGAATACGATCACGCCAAGGGCGATCATCGCTACAACATTCTTTTTCAGTCTTCTCCAGGCATCTTTCCAATAGGAAACACTCTGGCGGTCCTGAATGAAATCAGCTTTCTCCTGGCTGGAGGCAGCTGCGAAATCATCAGGTGTCAGTTCCTGAAGAAGATTCTCTATATCCGGCTGAAGACTAACCGGACATTTTTTGATTTTCTTATCTTCTGCCACGATCATTCTCCTCCTTTCGTAAGGCTGATTCTCGGGTCAGCAACCTTATACAGGAGGTCTACAACCAGGTTCATCAGAATAATAAATGCTGCCAGGAAAATGGTAGTTCCCATAATAACCGGATAGTCACGGTTCTGGATAGACTGTACGAAATAACGTCCAAGTCCCGGAATAGAGAAAACACTCTCTACAACGAAACCACCACAAAGTGTAAATGCCACCTGCGGTCCCAGGTATGTAATAACAGGAATCAACGCATTTCTAAGAGCATGCTTGAAAATAATCTTTTTGTTTTTCAGACCTTTGGCACGGGCTGTCTTAATGTACTCCTGACTCAGGGAATCCAACATAGCAGAACGAGTCTGGCGTGCGGTGTAGCACATAGGATAAAAACCAAGAGCAAAGCATGGGAGTATATATGCCCGCCATCCCTGTGATGGATCAAAAATAGATGGAAACAGATTCAACGCATTGTTTCCTGTCAGAGTCACCAGAAGGACAGATGCCACAACAAAGCTTGGCATAGAAATTCCAAGTGTACAGATAACACGAAGGATACTGTCTGTCAGCTTACCTCGTTTAAATGCAGCGAGACATCCAAGAGGTACACCTACCAGGATTGCCCACGCAAGTGCAAGTGCACCTACCTTGGCAGATACCGGAAACATATCTGTAATAATGTCAAGGACTGCACGGTTCTTCTGCATCTTGAGAGATACACCAAAATCACCATGAAGAATATTTTTCAGATACATAAAAAGCTGTACATATACCGGCTTGTCAAGTCCGTATTTGGCATTCAGCGCTGCAAGTGTAGTTTCAGAAGGTGTTTTCTCACTGAGCCATGGGCTTCCAGGTACAGCATTCATCAGCAGGAACGTAAGACAGGCTACCAGGAAGATAGTCAGAATTGCCATTCCAAGTCTTTTTGCAAAGTACTTTCCCATTTTTCCTCCTTTTCATCTGGTCGAAAGCGTTTATTTCTTTTCCCAAAGGGGAGGGGGATTTCTGACCAGCATTCATTTTTTTAATATATGCAGAAGATTATAGCATCAAAAAACACTTTAATCAAGTAACTTTTTAAACTTTAGAATGGTATTGTTGTATTTTTCTAATATTGTAGAATTTTCAAGTGGTAATTTCGCATTGTTTTGTGTATTTTTTATAAAGACATTTGTCCTTCCGGTAAGTGCATAAGTATAAAAAAAAGAAGGATACCCTTTGGCATCCCTCTCTCGATTCTTACAAGTTCACCTTTTGCTTCATCTGGCTCTGTACCCTTACCGCAGCTCATCAGAAAAGCCACGAAAAGAAGAACCAGCAGCAACACCCAGCCTTTTTTTCTCATATGGATCTCCATTTCGCCTGTGTTGGGATTTCAGACCACTTTCCTTGTCTGAGATAATATAAGTATGTGCAAAACAGGACAATCTATACCTGGCCTGGGGCTTTTCTCAGAAGCCCTTCTTCTTTATGTAGAATGCAATATCATGATAAACCCGTTTCCTGTCTGTCTCATTCAGAATTTCATGACGCATACCCGGATAAAGCTTTCCTCTTACGTCTGTATAGCCGGCATGACGCATATCGCGTACTGCTTTTGCGAAATGACGCACATTGATCATGCAGGGATCATCTGATCCACTGATAAAAAGTACAGGCATTTCAGGCTTAGTGCAATTCCAGTGTTTCACATCATAAGCCCGCTTCATCAGTTCAAAAAGTGCCAGATAACCGTCATCTGTAAAGGTGAAGCCACACAGCTGGGAATCTGAATACTCCTGAACTGCTGCCTTATTTGCACAAAGCCATGAGGTACAATTCTTATCCTTGCGGAAACGCATCACATTACCTGCAAATGAGATAGTCTCGATCACCTTACTTTTATGAGTCGGGCCAAACACTGCACTTTCTACATGAGCGATTGCTTCGCCCAGTGGTCTTGCCGAATTTTTACTTGGAGAACCACAGATGATCAGCATATCTATACAGTCGTCATGATCTCTTGCAAATGCTCTTACTGCCAGCGATCCCATGCTGTGACCAAACAGGATCAATGGCAGCTCTGGAAGCTGCTGGTGCATTTCACGGTTTATCACCTCAATATCTTTGAGAATTGCATCAGCACCGCCACCATACATATACCCCAGGTCATCTATGGCACGGACACTTTTCCCATGGCCTCTGTGGTCATGGATCACGCATACATATCCTCTTTTTGCCATGTATTCCATAAATGGAAGATATCGTTCCTTATATTCGCTCATTCCATGGACAAGCTGCAGGATTCCCCTGTATGGTTTCTCATCGGGAACCACTGCCAGAACAGAAATATCAAGGCCATCTGCCTCGGATTCTATATAAGCTTCGTATTTTGCGCTCATAGCTTTTCCACCTTTCTTCTTTTTTCATATGAGTGTCAAAAGACCTTTTGATACTCAATTCATATTGTATCATAAATAGCAATTCCCCGTAAATAGACACTATCGGCTTACTGTAAATACTTTGACACCATCCTGGGAGTATACTATAATAAAAATGATGTCATACTTCAAACATTAAGGAGGAAATATGGGAGAAAAACAATTAAATATGCCAGACGAACAAATTGTTCCGAAGAAGAAAAAGAAAGGCAAAGCCGGACGTATTTTGCTTTTACTGATTCTTATACTCGCCATAGCTGCGGGCACAGGCTACTATTTTTATGAGCGCAGCCAGCCAGGCAAGGAATTAGATAAATATCTTACAGGAATCCAGAGGCTTGATTTTGGCACAATGGAAAGCATGCTTCAAAGTGCTGATCTGTCTGCTCTTGACAATGCAGATGTGAGAAATGCCGCTTATGAAAGCTTTTTCAAATCCATCAATGCCAAGATGTCCTGGAAGATTACCAGAACCCATTTCAGCTTTCAGGAGGGCACTGCTGAGGTTACTGCCCGCATCCGTTATATAGATGGCTCTGATATTTACCGTGAAACTGTAGCAGAATTCCTTCGCCAGATCGTTTCCAGTGCGTTTTCCGGAGAAAGCCTGACAGAACAGGAGACTCAGAACAAGCTTGCTTCGATTTTAAATGAGAAAGCTAACAGCCTGGAGGATAAATTCACTGAAGCGGATGTTATGTATCCTATGATCAATGTTAATGGACAATGGAAGATTACCGCTCTGGATGACGAGACTGTAAAAATTATGTCTGCGAATTTCAAAAGTGTGGAGGATGAGATCAGCCAGGCTCTTGCAGATTCTGCTGAGGCAACAGAGAGTACAACAAATTTGGCAGCTCCGGATCCTGCTGCTTCTGATGGTACTATTGAGCTTTCTAATGAACGTTTTTCCATTCATTATACCCGCAATGTGGTTTCCAAAGATTTTGGCGGTGAACCATGTCTTCTTGTTTACTACGATTACACTAATAACGGGGAAAGTGCTTCCAGCGCTATGGTTGATGTAAACCTTACCGCATTTCAGAATGGTGTTTCTCTGGAGGCGGCAATTCCTGAGAGCAGTGACGATGCCATTGATGCATTTATGAAAGAGGTACAGCCAGGTGAAACTTTAAATGTTTGCCAGGCCTTTTCCCTTAAGGATATGAGTCCTGTAACTCTGAAGGCTGTGGATGCATTTGGACTGGATACAGGAATCACTGCTACACAGACTGTAAACCTTCAATAAACTGAATAATCACAGGAATTATACGCGAAAGTCTGCTTTAAAGCTTTCGCGTATTTTTATGTGTATTTTTATGAAAAAAAACCAGGAAACTTAATTCCTGGTTCTCATAAGAGCGATAGACGGGGCTCGAACCCGCGGTCTCGACCTTGGCAAGGTCGCGCGTTACCAACTACGCCACTATCG
>CAKRVL010000014.1 GCA_934408705.1 uncultured Blautia sp.
TGTAGTAAAAATCTATTTACTATCATTATGAGTTCAAAAACGTAGACAGTAAAGCTACCCAAGATTTAAGCGCTTACTTTTCTTTAATTACATTTACAACCATATCCACATACTTCTGGCAGATTTCTTCACTCTCCGCTTCCACCATAACACGCACAACCGGCTCTGTTCCGGACTCACGGACGAGAATTCTTCCGGTATCGCCCAGTTCCTCTGTAACCTTCTTCACCGCAGCCTGCACATCTGCATCATCCTGCGCTGCCTTCTTGTCGGTCACTCTCACATTGGTGAGCACCTGAGGATAAACGGTAAAACCTTCTGCTAGCTCACTGAGCTTTTTCTTTCTCGCCATCATAACTTCCATAATCTTCAGGCTGGTGAGAATGCCGTCACCGGTGCTGGCGTATTTGCTGAAAATAATATGCCCACTCTGCTCACCACCGATGCGGCAGCCGTTTTTCATCATGTACTCATATACATATTTGTCTCCCACGGCTGTTTTCGCGTAGTCGATTCCAAGCTCATCAAAGGCCTTGTACAGACCGAAGTTGGACATGACAGTGGTAACAACTGTATTGGTCAGCAGCTTGCCGCGCTCCTTCATATATTTTCCGTAAATGTACAGAATGTGGTCACCTGTGATCACATTGCCCTTCTCATCCACACAGAGACAGCGGTCCGCATCCCCATCATAGGCAAAACCAACGTCCATTCCATTCTCCACCACATATTTCTGCAGTCCCCCGATATGGGTAGAACCGGCATTGTTGTTGATGTTGGTGCCATCCGGCAGGGCGTTGATCACGTAGGTTTTGGCGCCGAGAGCGTCAAAAACAGCCTTGGCAATGTTCCAGGAGCTTCCGTTGGCACAGTCCAGCGCCACCTTCACGCCGCGGAAGGAATAGACACCCAGAGAGATCAGATACCCTATGTAACGGTTTCTTCCGGAAACATAGTCTACTGTACAGCCGATTTTTTCCTTCTTTGCAAAAGGAATCTCCTCCCATTTCTGCCCGAAGACTTCCAGATTTCCATCCAGATAGGCTTCCACAAGGGAAATGGTCTCCTCATCCATCTTCTCCCCGTTTCCGTTGATCAGCTTGATTCCATTGTCGAAATATGGATTGTGGCTTGCGGAGATCATAATACCGCAGTCAAATTCATCCACTCTTGCCACATAAGCCACGGAAGGTGTGGTCGTGACATGGAGAAGATATGCATCCGCACCGGAAGCCACCAGTCCGCCAACCAGTGTATACTCGAACATATAGCTGGAACGGCGGGTATCCTTTCCTATTATGATACGCGCCGGAGTGTCATCACCGTTCCGGCGTTTCAGTTCTCCGTAATACCAGCCAAGAAAACGGCCTACTTTATATGCATGATCTGCTGTCAGGTTTTCATTTGCCTCTCCGCGGAAGCCATCTGTACCAAAATATTTTCCCATTTTTATAACCTCATCCTGTTGTTTTTCCCCCGAAAAACATCTGCCGTTTCTGCTCATCTCACTCATAAGACTGCTACAAATTTACTCTACTGTAACGCTCTTTGCAAGATTTCTCGGCTTATCCACGTCAAGTCCCTTTGCCACGCTGACGTAATATCCCATAAGCTGTAACGGAATCACCGCAAGGCTTGTGGCAAAGCACTCCTCTGTCTTTGGAACATAAACGGTAAAGAAAGCCGTATCTTCAATATTATAATTTCCATAGGTAGTCAGCCCCATGAGATAAGCTCCGCGGCTTTTGCACTCTACCATATTGGAAATGGTTTTCTCATAAAGCTCAGACTGGGTGAGCACGCCGATCACAAGAGTGCCGTCCTCAATGAGACTGATGGTACCATGCTTCAGCTCTCCTGCTGCGTAAGCCTCAGAATGGATGTAACTGATCTCTTTCATTTTCAGGCTGCCTTCCAGGCTGATGGCATAATCAAGTCCACGTCCGATGAAAAACACATCCCTGGCATTGGCCTGTTTGGCAGCAAACCACTGGATCCGCTCCTTGTCGTCCAGGATCTTCTGGATTTGCTCAGGAAGACACTGAAGCTGGGAGATAAGATCCTGATAACGCCCCTGGGAAATACATCCGCGCACCAGCGCAAACTGAACGGCAAGGCAATAGCCTGCGATCAGCTGGGTGCTGTAGGCTTTCGTTGTGGCAACTGCAATCTCCGGACCGGCAAGGGTATAAAATACATTATCTGCTTCCCGGGCAATGGAGCTTCCCACCACATTGACAATTCCAAGGGTTTTCAGCCCCTTCTTTTTTGCAAGACGGAGGGCTGCAAGGCTATCTGCAGTCTCGCCGGACTGGCTGATCACAATCACCAGACCGTTGGAATCCAGAGGCATGTTTCGGTAACGGAACTCAGATGCCAGATCCACACGTACCGGCAGCTGCGCCAGATTCTCCAGCACATACTGACATGCCACGCCTACGTGATAGGCTGAACCACATGCCACAATATATATCTGGGAAAAAGACTGAAACTCTTCCTCAGTAAGTCCCACAGAAGACAGGTCGATAGCACCATCCTTTAATACGGAATTCAATGTATCCTGAACGGCTTTTGGCTGCTCATGGATCTCCTTCAACATGAAATGCTCGTAGCCTGCTTTTTCAGCTGCTTCTGCATCCCATTTGATCTGCGTTGGCTTTTTCTCAATCTCATCTCCGTCCAGATTGTAAAAGGTAACAGTCCCATTTGCCAGACGTGCCATCTCCAGATTTCCTATGTAATAAACATTGCGGGTATATTTCAGAATCGCCGGAACATCAGAAGCCACGTAGCAGTCTCCGTTCTCCACGCCAATGATCATAGGACTGTCCTTACGGGCAACGTAAATCTCCCCGGGATAATCTTGAAACATGACCGCCAGGGCATAGGAGCCACGGATACGGACCATGGCATGGTTGATGGCATCCACCGGAGTATGCTCATATTTCTTGTAATAATAATCGATGAGCTTCACTGCCACTTCGGTATCTGTGGAAGAATAGAACTCATAGTCCTTGCGAAGAAGCTTATTCTTCAGTTCCTGATAATTCTCAATAATACCATTGTGAACGCCAACCACATTTCCATCATCGGAGGTATGTGGATGGGCATTTGTCTCAGAAGGCTCCCCGTGGGTCGCCCAGCGGGTGTGACCGATACCACAGGTACCAGCTAGGGCATGACCATGATTGGTTTTCTCTGATAAAGCTTTCAGACGGCCTTTCGCCTTTACAATTTTCGTTTTGTTCTCACCGTCACGAACGGCAAGACCGGCTGAGTCATAGCCGCGATATTCCAATTTCGATAAACCATCCAGAAGGATGGGCGCGGCCTGGGAATGGCCGGCGTAGGATACGATTCCGCACATAAAATTTGTTCTCTCCTCTATAGCTGTTTAGTCAATTCCATATTCTTCCAAGAGTTTTTGGCGAAAGGCGTGATCGTCAAGGGCACGCTTCAGGTCATCGATGCGGTTGTCGCGCAACAGGAATTTGATAAGTTTCTGTTCACGCTCCAAAGCCTCTTTTCCTTCCGCTAACCCGACAGTACGTCCCTCTGCCAGCCCAGCGATTCGTCTCTTTTCCTGCAAATCACGGGTAAAAAAGTTGAGTACTTAACTTTTTTGACTATGTGATTTTGTTGAGTATGATTATGGCACAAATTTATAGCTATGAAAAGGTACCGGTTTTCTACCTTTTACGTATAAAAACTCTCGTGTTGCTGCAGAATTCAAGAAGATATGCTTATTTCATCAACGATTTCATTTTCATATTTAGCCAGTATTTTTGAATCTAATTCAATTGTAGCACTCCCCCCTGCTTCATTTACATATTTTCCAATCACAGGGGTTTTTCCTTTTGCATTAGCAAGAAACCACTCATATTCTATATCTAAATGACCAATGTCAATTGCTTGATATTTCCTTTGTGCTAAATCTGCTGCTAATACAGACGCAGTTGGACCAAGTGCAATCAAAAATAAATCCGCGTCTTTTATATTAAAAACTGCTCGCTTTATTTTTGAATAAACAGAAAAAGCATTCTCAGCAGGACAGATTACTCTTCTTACACTATTGGCATTAGATAGTAAATCATTTCCCACTCCAAATCGAGTTTCTGTACCTTCCACTATAATAACATCTCTTCCTTCCCAAACTTTCTTCCATTTGTTAAATATAGAATTAAAATCAATTCCTTCGCGACCATTATACACACGTGTAATCAATGCGTCTGCATATTTAGTATTATCAGACAGCAATACTCTCCATTTATCATAATACTTTGCTAAATGGACTTCTCTATTTAATTTTCTTGTCCGCGAATAACTAATCATTTCACCAAAAAAGTCGGGTACACCAATTATCAAATTATCCGAGGGATTTAATAATACATTCTTAAGTGCATTACTTAATTCTTCTGAGTTTTCCTGACCGAAATAGCCATTAGCCTCTTTATAAATCCATGCGATTTCACCGTCTCCAAATCTTGATAATGATTTTTTATCAAATGTCAATTGTTCAAAAACTTCTGAATCAGTATAAAAATTAATATTAAATTTATCTTTTTTCATCATTCTATACTTTATTATTTCCAAATAAGACTTTGGAACAGAATATAAATAATGATACAACTTTAATACAATTCTCCCTACAATATTTTTTTGCAATTGCCTTTTTATGTATACTTTAGACATATTTTTTCCTTTACCTTTTTTCCTTTTTCATAAACCCAAGCATGAACAAAAAACCACATATAGAATAAGAAATTACAGATGAAATTGCAGCTCCATATGCTCCATAAACTGGTATAACAAAATAATTACTAATCAAGTTGCAACAAACTGCAATAGTCAAATAAAACAATATATTTTTTTTCTTATTTATTGATAACAAATATGGATTAATTAACTTATATAAGATCATTGGAATAGATCCTATTAAAAGGATAAGAGTTAAATTATATGCTCCCGAATAATTTTCTCCATATAAAAGTACTATAAACCATTTTCCTAATATAAAAAATCCAACAATTATTATAATGCTAATTATTATATTCAATAATATGGACCTTTTCACCTCTTTTTTCGCATCATATCTTGACAATTTATGAATTAATACCTCCTTAAAAGCATCTGGAATTATCCAAGTCATATTAACAAGGGTTGAAGCAACACTATACAAACCAATATCAAAATTATTTATATCAAACGCTTTAAGCATTATAACATCAATATTATAATTACAGGTTGTTAATACGGCAATTATTGATATTGCTAACGAATTGCTCAAAATGGTCTGAATTTTTTCTTTATTATCAATAAAAAACTTTAGATTTAATCTAATGTCACTTTTATAATGATAAATACCAAAAGAAATTATTGTTTCAAGAAAGTATCTCCCTCCAAGAATGTATAAAAGCAACTCATAAGACGATAATTGCAGTAAATAAACAATGAGCAAAACAATAGTATAACCTACAGTTGTACATAAAAAAATAATATTTCGCTTATTTATATTTTCCACTAAATTAATTGCAGTAATATTATCTCTAAAAATGAATATGCTTGTAATCATCAACAAACAAAAAATATACTGGCTTTGAAAAATAAAAGTTATCACAAATGAAATTATACTCAAAAGCAAAAACTGAAGAACAATAAAAGATATAAACATCCTTTTGAAATTCTCTTGTTTTTTAAAAAACAGTTGATAAGAAGCCCCAATATTTAAACTAAATATTAAATTCAAAATTGTAATTAAATTAATTACCACACCGTACTCTCCCCTTAATTCAACAGAAAGAGTACGATTTATTAATACTGTATCCAAAAATGATACCCCGACAATAATAATCTTAGATATCAGTGTTTTTGAATAATTATTTTTTAAGAGCATTTTTAACATGAGTTTTCTGTCTTCCTCCAGTAACATTGTCAACACAATAAAAAGCAAAATACATTATAGATGAAACAAATAGAACTCCTCTAAAAAAATCAAAGCAAGTATATAAATACCAACGAAATGAAAAAATAACTATTACAGTTTTTAGCATATTAGAATATTGGCTATTTTTTTTATAAACCTTATTTAAAGTAAAACCTAATATAGCCGAAAATAAAAAAACGCCAACATAACCAAACCAAAAATATGGCCATGAATAAAAAAATCCACCATACTTATTCATATAATGTTTTACTACAATATTACTTACATTTCCATCTTTAAATGAACCACCAAAAAGAATTGCACCAATAAAATCAATATAATACACTTCTCCTCCTCCAATATCATTAGCAGTCATTTGTGTAACAACACTGGTATAATAGGACTGAGAGACTGTATCACTAGTTAAAAATGATGCACCATATTTAAAAAAATATTCAGATAATAAATTATTCATGTTTGAATATGAAAATATCCTAATTATACTTATTACATTTGAACCTAAAATTCCTATTATTGCTAGCAAAACAACATGTCTAAGTTTCAAATCCAAATTATTAAACAATATGAAATATAAAAATAATACCATCGGTATCAAAGATGATCTATCTCCATGAAAAAATGATTTACTGCAATATGCAATTACATATATTACCATTAATACTTTTTTACTTTTTTCATTATTCGAATACATCCAAATAACTGGACACATTACTAAACAATATTCATATAACGTACTTGTATTACTAATATAGTTACCATTTTCACCACCCGCAGAATAACTAAAAAACAGCCAAATAATCCACAAAAAAATATATCCTATATAAAACGCTATGGGATTATTTTTTATTTCCAAATTATAATTTTTCACTTTATTTAACAGCATATTCTTATTAATAAAAACATTCAATGTTGCAAGCATAATAGTCATACTAACAGCACCATCAAGCCAATTAGATGAATTTCTAATCGTTTGTTGCCAAGAAAGCGTTTCAATACCAAGTGCTGTAGCAATTCCAAGTATCTCACTTACAACTGTAGAAAAATTTATATATAAAATTATACCAAACAATAACATTAAATATGAATTTCCACGCACTTTCCATAACATCAAGACTGAAAGTGAAATAACTAATACTGAAAGCATAATTGGTGTCTTTACTAAAAAAATAGCCATAATCGAAAAGACAAACAATACAACATCAATAAGTGTACTCTTAGGAATCATACATGTTCGCTTCATTTTATTACCTTCTTTATATTATTGTGAACTTATAACAGATTTATAATATTGAATTAATATTTTTTTTCGTCTAGCCTCAATTAAGTCGATATCATAACATTTAGCAATTTTAAAATTTCGAATTGCCTGTTTTTTTAAATTATCTTCATTAATTAAGTTTTCTATAGCTTCAATCATTTGCTTAAAATCATTTAAATGTAAAAGGCAACTTTCATCTAACAATTCAGGAATTCCAGCAACATTTGACCCTAAACATGGTACCCCTTGGCTCATTGCCTCAATCACAGATCGCGGTAATCCTTCTTGTTTACTCGGTTGAATATATATATCAATAGTTCTATACCAATTAATTATTTCATCTTTTTTCATTGTTCCCATAATTTTTAATTTATCTGTTATACCCAATTTATTTGCCACTTTTTTTACGTATTCACCATTGCCCGGACCTACAATCTGGAATTCTGTTTCTATTCCCTGTTTGTGCAACTTCTTCATTAATTTCAAAACAACGTCTTCGCCTTTATATTTCACATCAATAGAATTTACTGCCTGGCCTAATATTATTTTTTTATTACCAATACAATCTATCTTTTTCAATCTCTCATGTAAAACGGTTTCATCTACATCATTAATATAGACATTTGAACAACATTCTGTTATTCCATTATTAGGATACCGATTTTGAAGAAACACCTGCGTCACATATGTAGCAAAATCGGCATTATGTACATTTCTTTTCTCATTATAATACATATATGGTGCAACAATTTTCCCCATTAATCCATGATTCCAAAATGCATCCCATGCACAGCCACCCACTTCTACCAAATACGGCATTTTTCTTTTTCTTACAACAGATATAATTGTATCTGATGTTGTACTCGGCATTCTGCAAAAAACTAAGTCAATATTTTCCAAAATACCATTTATATAATTTTTAAATTTTTTCTTCTCTACTAACATTCCCCTCGCAGAATTGAAATTTGGAACTTCAATAACAGAAATATTGTCAAGTTTCAATGGCTTCATGTTCGCTTCTTCATATGTTTTATCAAGAATATATGTGCGAATTGCTAAGACTAACTCATCGACAACACAAAAAAATCTTAAAAACATTTCATTTGTTAATGTCACATTACAATATATTCCATTTTTATCCTTATATAAAGGTCCATCAAAACAAAATAAACCTACAACTTTTTTATTCATATTTTACCCATTCTCTTTTCTTCAAATCATAAATTTTCAGCACGCTAGCAGGAACACCTCCCACAATACAGTTATCTGGAACACTTTTAGTTACCACACTATTTGCCGCAATTACCGATCCTTTTCCAATAGTAATCCCCTGTTGAATAACAGCACCTTCTCCAATCCAAACATTGTCTTTAATATATATTGGAGATGAATATATCTTCCGTTTATTTGGAGGTACCTCTATATCATCTTGTTTTCTCCCTTTATATTTTCCATGCGAATTATCCACAATAAGTACTTTTCCAGCTAATAACACATTGTTTCCAATATGAATTTTTTCACTACAAGATATTCTTACATCATCTCCAAAGTTTACATTATCACCAATTATTAGACATTTCTCATTGTGAGTTCCATCCACCTCAAATCTACACCTGTATCCAGTCGTAATATTCTTCCCGAATTCTATATATTTTTTCCCCCTTACATAAAATGGTAATCTAATTAATCTTGCTCTTTTTACAAATATTTTAGTATATAAAAATGAAATTCCATTTTTTACGCTTTCACTGAAACTATAATATTCCAATTAATTCACCTCATTTACCAAAAACTTCGCCAATGGATTGTTCAAAGCTTTTTGGACTAAATAATTTCAAATATACATTTCTCGAATTATTAGACATTTTCTGAAAAATATTCCCAGACATATTTTCTACAATAAAATTAACATTTTTAAAAATCTCTCCAACTGATAGTATATTAATTCCACATTCATACATATTAATAATTTCCGCAGTATCACCCTTAATATTATTTATTATAGGCATTCCATAATGAAAATATTCTAACGATTTCATGGTTGCCCCTACATATACTGTTGGCTTCATAATATTTAATGCCAAATGGCATTGTCTAAAAATATCTGCTTTTCTTTTTTCATCATATACAATTCCATAAGATATTGTTTTTATATTATTTTCATTGCATAATTTTAATAATTGATTTAATTTCTCACCTTCACCAATGATATGTAACTCAGTTTGAACCAATTGCGAAGAACATTTTAAAATTTCTATAATAAAGTCAATATCAATTAAATTATTTATAGACCCAAGATATATATACCTTAATACACTATCAACCTTAACTATTTTGCTTTTCTTAAAAGAATCATCCTTACTTAAATATATAGTTTTACCAACCATATTGCTATGATTAGTAATATATTTTTTAAATAAATTACACTCAAAAACGACATAATCTGCTGAATTAATATTTCTATTTCGTATTTGACTCCATATTTGCATGATAGGCATTAAAATTTTTTTCATGCAGATACTTAATGGTAAAGACTCAGGCCATAAATCTTCAATTTCATAAATAAGATATACTTTATGATTCTTTTTAAATTTTTTTAAAAAATAAAACATAAAGTTTGGAGGAGTAATTGCATATATAGTACTTGGTTGAACTTTCATGCAATACTCATACATCTTTTTTGAAAAAATATAATGTGAAATAATACGCTTAATAGATAGATTAGATTTGTATTCAGGTACATCTAATTGAATTACTGAATTTTTTTCTATATAATATTTGTTCTTTTTTCTATGGTCAAAATTACTTGACAATATTGTGCAATCATATCCATTTTTTTCCAAGTATTTTTCTAAATATTTTATGCGTATATTATAATCATAATTATAAAATGCAGTTATAATTAAAATTTTGTTGTTCATATTTTACCTCCAAACAGCAAAAACAGTTCTTATCATCACAGAAATATCGTTTAATAAAGAAAAATTTCTTATACTCCTTAAATTATATTTCATTTTTTCTGGTAAAATAGCATTAATATACACTTCATCTATATTTTCTGCCCGATCTAATAACTTAGCTTCATCTTTATATTGAATACTGGCTTCACTTGTAATTCCAGCCGGCAAAAGTAATGTTGCTCTATATTCTGGTTTATACTGTTCAACATATTTTACTGCTTCTGGTCTTGTCCCTACAAAACTCATATTCCCAGATAAAATGTCTAATACCTGAGGCAATTCATCTAGCCTGTATTTTCTAAGTTTCTTACCTATTTTCGTAATCCTATTATCATTCTCAATGGTTACAGCAGTTCCAATTTTATCCGCATTTACCACCATTGTACGAAATTTATGTATTTTAAACCGCTTCCCATAAGTCGTGATACGCTCCTGACGATAAAATACAGGTCCTTTAGAGTCAATTTTAATAGCAACAGCTATTATACACATCGGAATTGATAAAATAACAAGCAATATTAAACTTACAAATAAATCAAATACTTTCTTAAAAAATAAACTAATTATTCTTTTTTTTAATACTTCATAATATGGCCTAACTTCATCTACTCTCATAAATTCAGGAATTTTATTCCACACTCTAAACAATTTTTACCACCTTTTTTCTAATCCAATATACAAAAAACATATAAAAATATTAACCTACGCCCCAACTGATTACATCCAAACACTCTTTTTTACTAATCAAATGATTTTTTATTAATAAGTATTAGCATCAATATGCACATACTAAGATTTTATAATATGCTTTTTACTATGTTGCTATAGTGTTTAATTACATATTTAATATCTTCATCACTAAGTTTTGTATGAAGCGGCAATGTAATCAGATTTTCATAATAACTATATGCATTTGGAAAATCCTTAATACTCCAACCAATTTCTTTATATGCCGTCATCATAGGCAAAGGTTTATAATGAACATTTGTACTAATTCCACACTCAGCTAATTTTATAATAATCTCTCTACGTTCTTCATCCTTAATTCCTGGAATTCGCGTTAAATATAGATGGTTAGAAGACTGAAAATCACGTCCATGATGAATTAAATGTTTTACCCCTAGATCATCACACATAACATCATACATCTCAACAATCTCGCCTCTACGCTTGAGCATTTTCGGATATCTGTCCAACTGTTTTAAACCAATTGCGGCCATAATATCCGTCATATTACACTTATACCAAGGTCCAATAATATCGTATTCCCACGCACCAAGCTGAGTTTTTGCTAACGCATCTTTACTCTGACCATGAAGAGAAAACAATTGATATTGATGATAGATTTCCTCGTTATCAATACCGTCAATATCGCGCCAGGTACTTGCTCCACCTTCTGCAGTAGTAAAATTCTTAACAGCATGAAAAGAAAAATCTGTGAAATCTGCAATTTCTCCCGCCATTTTTCCTTTTCTACTAGCACCAAGAGCATGCGCACAATCTGCCATCACGAGAACTCTACCTATTTTTTGCTGAATTCTTGCGCCAAGACTTTCTCCCACTTTTGCTCTAAATAGATTTCTCTTACTTTCAACTACTTCATATATTTTATCGTAATTACAAATAATGCCACCAAGGTCAACTGCAACAATGGCTTTAGTTTTCTCAGTAATCACTTCTGCAACCTTTGTATAATCCATTTCTGTACTATCAGGCTGACTGTCTATAAAAATCACCTTTGCACCACAATGAATTGCAGCACTTGCACTTGCAGTATATGTATACGCAGGAACAATTACCTCATCCCCTTCACCAATTCCACATATACGAAAATTCAGTTCTTCTGCAGCAGTTGCTGAATTCAAACAAACAACTCTACTTGTATGACAATAATCAGCCAATCTCTTCTCTAATGCCTTTACTCTCGGTCCAGTAGTAATCCACCCAGAGCGAAGAGCTTCCGCAACCTCTGCAATTTCAAGCTCAGAAATATCAGGTGGACTAAACGGAATATTTCTCTTTATCAAATCATTTTCTCTTTTTTTATTTTTAATTATATTTTCACTCGACATTATAATTTTCTCCTTTTGAAAATTTCTCTCATGGGCACTTATACTAATCTCGCCCGTAAAGATCCCTTGTGTAGACCTTATCTCTAACATCATCTAAACAACAATCATATCGATTAGCAATAATCGACTGACTCATTGTTTTAAATTTCTCCAAATCATTCACTACTTTACTTCCAAAGAATGTATCTCCATCTTCCAAAGTGGGCTCGTAAATAATAACAGTGGCACCTTTTGCCTTAATACGTTTCATGACGCCCTGGATACTGCTTTGACGGAAGTTGTCGGAATTACTCTTCATTGTCAATCGATACACACCGACAATAACTTCTCCTTCTTTTCCCTTATTCCAGGCATCATTTGCTTCATATCCACCAGCAAGTTCCAGTACACGATCTGCAATAAAATCCTTTCTAGTTCGATTGCTCTCTACTATAGCAGACATCATGTTCTGCGGTACATCCGCATAATTTGCCAAAAGCTGTTTCGTATCTTTTGGTAAGCAATATCCGCCATATCCAAAGGATGGATTGTTATAATGGGTTCCAATTCTTGGATCCAGACAAACTCCATTTATAATGTCCTGTGTATTCAACCCTTTCATCTCAGCATAAGTATCCAACTCATTGAAATAGGATACTCTGAGAGCAAGATATGTATTAGCAAATAACTTTACGGCTTCTGCTTCTGTAAATCCCATAAAGAGTGTATCAATATTCGCTTTAATAGCACCTTCCTGAAGCAGCCCAGCAAAAATCTCTGCCTTTTCACGAGTACGCTCATCGCAGCTTACAATGATTCTACTTGGATACAGGTTATCATACAAAGCCTTCGATTCCCTGAGAAACTCCGGACTAAATATGATCTTATCTGTGTTATATTTTTTTCTAACAGACTCCGTATATCCTACAGGAATCGTGCTCTTAATGACCATAGTAGCATTAGGATTTACCTGCAACACAAGCTCAATGACAGCTTCTACAGCAGATGTATCAAAGAAATTCTTCTTGCTATCGTAATTAGTCGGCGCAGCAATAATAACAAATTCAGCATCTTTATATGCATCTGCACCATCCAACGTTGCAGTAAGATTCAACTCTTTTTCCGCTAAATACTTTTCAATATAATCATCCTGAATAGGGCTTTTTCTATGGTTCAGCATATCTACCTTATCAGGAATAATATCAACTGCTGTTACCTGATTTTTCTGTGCAAGTAAAACAGCTAAAGATAGTCCTACATAACCAGTTCCTGCTACTGCAATTTTTCTATTCATGTCACATCTCCATCTTATATTGCATAAAATTCTTTATACCACTGTGCAAACCTTCTAAGTCCATCTCTAAGTGGCGTACTTGGTTTAAATCCATAATCTCTTTCCAATGGTTCTGTATCTGCATATGTAACTGGTACATCGCCAGGCTGCATCGGAACTAATTTTTTATGATTTTCAAAATCGTAATCTTCAGGAAGTACTCCAGCCTGAATCAATTCCTGCTGTAAGATATCTACAAAGTCCAAGAGATTTTCCGGATTCTGATTTCCAATGTTATATACTGCATATGGTGGAATTGGTAAGCCGTCCTCGCCATTCTTTCTCTCAGGTGCTCCCTGCATAACTCGTTTTACACCCTCAACTATATCATCCACATAAGTAAAATCTCGTTTGCAGTTTCCGTAGTTAAAGATCTGAATAGTCTCGCCTTTTAATAATTTGTTTGTAAATCCAAAATAAGCCATATCCGGTCTTCCTGCCGGTCCATATACTGTAAAGAATCGAAGACCGGTTGACGGAATGTTGTACAATTTACTATAAGAATGAGCCATCAGTTCATTGCTTTTTTTCGTAGCTGCATATAAACTTACAGGATTGTCAACTTTATCCTCGGTACTATATGGAACTTTTTTATTGGTACCATACACAGAAGAACTAGAGGCATAAACCAGATGTTCTACCCCTGTTGCTCCATGATCATAGCTGTGTCTGCAAGCTTCCAAAATATTATAAAATCCGATCAGGTTTGACTGAATATAGGCATCTGGATTTGTAATACTGTATCGTACACCAGCCTGCGCAGCCAGATTCACTACTACTGCTGGTTTATACTTCTCAAAGATTTCATCAACTGTCGCTTTATCAGAAATGTCACCTTTCACAAAGCTCCACTGCTCATTTAATTTCTCAATTTCTTTTAGTCTCCATTCTTTAATGGATACATCATAGTAATTATTTAAATTATCAATACCAACAATCTTGATGTCTTTAATTGTCTTAAAAAGCTCAATTACTAAATTGGAACCAATAAATCCTGCTGCTCCTGTTACAAGAACTGTTTTTCCTGTTAAATCAATTTTTTGCATCTTTTTCTCTCCCAAACTTCAAAGTTGCTTTTATTTATTCACTGCTTTTTCAAACAACTTCTTATATGTCTCCCCATGCAGCTTCAAATCATCCTTCGCAGCATGATAAGTCGTCACAATCTCTCCCACATATCTTCTGATATCCGGATCATTTCCATAAGCCACAACAGCCAATTCTTCCATCTGTTTCAGGAATTCATCTGTATCAAAGGGAATCGGCTTTCCAATATGAATCAGATCATTATCCGTCTTCGTCAGCCCTTCCTCTGCCATCAGCTTCTCTTCATAAAGCTTCTCCCCAGGTCTCAGCCCGGTATATTCCACTTTAATATCCACATCCGGTGTCAGCCCTGACATCTTGATCAGGTTTCTTGCCAGTGTGTCGATTTTCACCGGTGCTCCCATATCCAGAACGAAGATTTCTCCGCCTTTGGCATAGGTTCCAGCCTGAAGCACCAGACTTACCGCCTCCGGAATAGTCATAAAGTAACGGATAATATCCGGATGGGTAACCGTTACCGGACCGCCTTTTGCAATCTGCTTCTTAAACAGCGGAATAACAGATCCATTACTTCCCAGCACATTTCCGAAACGCACTGCCACAAATTCAGTCCTGTATTTTCTCTCACCATTTGCCTCTGGATTTTCACAAGTCGCTGCCACCTGGGCAAGGGCTTCTTCACTATCCTCATAATGACTTCCCAGCAGTGGGAGTAAATCTTCTCTTCCTGTTCTGCTGATCTTATCCATGGTCTGGATAACCATTTCGCAGAGGCGCTTGCTGGCACCCATAATATTAGTGGGGTTAACTGCCTTGTCAGTGCTGATCAGCACGAAGCGCTGGCAGCCATTTTTCAAAGCTGCATGAGCTGTTTTATAGGTTCCCATTACATTGTTCTTGATTGCTTCACATGGGCTTGTCTCCATAAGCGGTACATGCTTATGGGCAGCTGCATGATAAACAATGTCTGGCTTGTATGTTTCAAATACATCATTAATCTTTCTGGTATCACGCACGGAACCGATCAGTACTACCAGATCCAGATGTGGATATTTGGAGCGAAGCTCCTGTTCAATGTCGTAGGCATTGTTCTCATAGACATCGAAGATCACCAGTCGTTTCGGAGCGTGGGCTGCGATCTGACGGCAAAGCTCACTTCCGATGGAACCGCCACCACCAGTTACCAGAATGGTTTTTCCACTGATGTAGCGGAAAATCTCGTCCATATTTACCTTAATAGGATCTCTTCCAAGAAGGTCTTCCACTGCTACATCTTTCATTTTGCTAAGAGACACTTCTCCGGTAACGAACTGATACACACCTGGAAGAATCTTCATTTCACATTTTGTTTCTTTACAGATATTTAAGATGTCTCTCTTCTCTGCTGCACTTGCACTTGGAATAGCTACCAGGATCTGGTCGATCTTATATTTCTGTGCATTCAGAAGAATATCATCACGGCCTCCTACGATCGGCACGCTCTCCATGTAACGTCCCCATTTGTTAGGATTATCGTCGATGATACAGCACACCTTGCCCTTTGGCTCTTTGGCGCGTTCAATGTCACGCATAATGATCTGTCCGGCCTGTCCTGCACCAATAAGCATAATGCGATGAAGAGGTCCTTCCTCTTCTTTTTGCTTACGTGTTCTTTCCAGAAGCACAAATCTGTAGGAAAAACGAATTCCCACAGTGAGGCAGAACTGAATGATGACTCCAAAGAGATAATAGGACATTGGCATCAGTCTGAAGGTAAAGGTGATTCCAATAATCTGGAATAAAAATGTGATCACCGTAGCCAGACCGACTCTGATGAGCTCGCTGTAGCTTGCGAAGCGCCACACGCTGTTATAGAGACGCAGTGCCCAGAACACTAAAATGGAGAATATTGTATACCAAGGTGCAAATTTCAGATAGGTAGACAGATATTCTCCGGGAATTGCTGAATATGTACAATCAAAACGGAACCACAAACCCAGAAAGTATGCGGCATTTACAGCTATTACGTCATAGATGATCAGGTAAAGTGAAATTACCTGCCAATGCTCTAGTTTTCTTTTTTTGCGTTCTGTTTTTTTATTGTGTGTTGTCATTTCCTTAATCATACGGTCAGAGTTACCCCTGCCGCTCTTTCTCCTCCCATTTCTTTTATAACTTGGACCACTTACCAGAAAGTATTACTGTTCACTATGTGACCGGTAATCTGCTCTGGTGCTTCGGCGACTCCCGTGATATCTTGGGGAAGTCCGGAACCCGCGCCGGCGGTGGTCAGCCGAAAAATCTGCGTCAATGGCGCAGATTCTTTTCCCGGTTGCCCGGCTCTATAGATAAGAGCATTCGTAATGCTGCTTATTATCTTTGGTGCTTGCATTTATTTTTATCTACTTGTGCGAAAAAAACTTTCCTGGCATTTTCTGCCAAGATTTCTGGCGTCATTAAGGAATCTGTTCCCCTGATGACCATTTTCACAGAGGAATTCACTGCCCTTTCGCTTTACCCTGCCGCCACAGATGGCACATTTATCCTTCAGTCCGTCTGTGCGTGTCTCTAATACCAGGATTCCCTCTGACCAGGCTTTGTACTGAAGCTGGCTCCGGATCCTGTTACTTAAATGAAGCGGGGAAAAGTTTCCGCTTTTTATCATTGCCATTCTGGTAAAGTCCTTGTCATAATCAGGCAGCACTATGATTCCGGCCTGTTTCTCCTTACAGAAGTTCAGAATCTGGCGGCTGACCTGGTGAGCATAATGCTCAGACAGATTTCTAAGGTCTGTGTAGTATTTCCTGTTAGGCTGAGGACTGCTGTCATTCTCCGTATTCGGTCTGGATTTCTCAAGCTTACTCTCCAGAAGCCTGCAACGGTGCCGGTATTCGGCTCCTCCCCGGCAGGTATACACCCCTACCTGCTCTCCCCTGTGATCCAGGATGCAGCACATGGCAAATATGTCTGTGTTCGTAAAGCGCACACTGCAGATCCGGGTGCCTTCAGCCATTCGTTCTCTGGCTGTGCGGGCATCACTGTTCTCCTGCTTCACCGGAATATTCAGCATATAGAAGCCGTCCCTCTTCGTCAGTGCAGGCGACATCAGCTGGCTGTTTTCCGGGAAGGGACGTCCCTTCAGCCGGCAATCTGTCCATACCCATTTCCCACCGTTCCATAGCTTCAGACGAATAGCGTCATCTGTAAGATCAGAATACATTCCTTTGAAAAAGGTCACCTTCGCTTCCAGCTTCTCCGGGAACGTGTTCCCTTCTTTTCCAAGGGTACTCTTCACCGCGGCAGATGCTTTATTGATAGCCGCCCGTCTCAGATAGACAGGCACCTTTCCCATGGGTAACGGGTTTGCAGGTTGTCTGCCATCTCTGCCAGCCAGTGTCAGCAGCTCCAAGCTTCGCTGAATGTCAAAGAGGCTGTTATTCCACAGCTCTTCGTGCTGGATCAGAAGGTGGTAGTAGAAGTCCACAACGTTCTGAAAATATTCTTCTGTTCTGTCCAGCCATGCAGGCTCCGGACAAAAAAGGCGCATGCGCCAGGTTCTGATGCTATAACCTGTCTTCATAGGGTTTTCTGTGATTTTCTCTTGATTTTTTCGTATTATTTCAGTAATGCGTATTCCATTCGCAAGCTCGCAAAATACAGTACAATCTGGGCTATTGACCACAAATAACGACCACTTATATGATGCTGGCATGTGTTTTTACGCAAAAAAAGAAAGGCAGTCAATAGAAGAAGTACAAATGTCATTCTTCTGAAATGATTGCCTTTTATCTGAAAAGCTTTCTATATTACCTGTTCCATCATCTGATTCATATACTGCCGCTTGGTTTCTGACTGGATATGCACATACAGGTCAAGGGTGGTGCGCACAGAAGTATGTCCCAGGATTTCCGACAGCGATTTCGTGTCAAAACCCTGTTCTACCCATCTGCACGAAAATTGGTGGCGCAGGGCGTGGATTTTGATCTGCGGTATTCCACAGCTTTTCAGCAGAGATGCATATCTGCGCTGGATCACCCTTGGCTCCATGCATTTGGAGGTACCGGTCAGAATATAAGCTGAGCCTTCCCCTCGAAAGCGCTTTGCATAAAAAAGCAGCTTGTCCGGCAACGGAATCTCCCGATTAGAATGTTCTGTTTTCGGCGGACCGATGTATAAAATCGTTTTGGGGATTTTCCCGGTAACAGGATTCACTGCACCATCCAGGTTCTTTATGCGGATCACAGTCCGCTGTATATGGATCTTGTGCTGGACAAAATCAATATCACCCCAGCGCAGACCACTAAGTTCACCAACGCGAATGCCCGTATGCATGCAAAGCAGCAATCCGAAATTGAAATCATTCAGATTTTCAATAAGCCTCTGCTGCAGACGATCATAATTATCATACCTCATAATCTGTACTTCATTTCCCGTGCCTGTAATATGGGGATAATGTATAGGCTCACCGGTATATATTCCTTCTTTGGCTGCGAAATTCAGGATACTTCGAAGTACACTAAGGATAACATGAATGGTTCCCGCCGATAACTCAAGCGCCCTTTTCTTATGAATAAGCTGTGTGATTCTGGAATTAGTGAGCTGCCTGATCTGGACATTTCCTATCTCCGGAATGAGCTGATTGTTCAGAATTGCTTCATAATTAGAAAAAGTACTGTCCTTGATAGTATGACGTTTCTGTTGTTTCCAATGCTCTGCCACCAGACAAAACGAAGCATGATAGTCCAGTACGCTTGAAATCCTTACTAAACGACCATAGCCCGGAAGCTCTGAAATCTTCCTGTTTCGTTTGTCTTTTACTTCCCGGTAGGATTTCCCGTAGATAGAGCCATAATGGATCTTGCCCTCCGGTTCCCGGTATTTGATATAGCGGGCTTCCCAGCGCCCGTCCTTGCGTTTGCGGATATTTTCCCCTTTTCTGCACATAACTGCCTCCTTATTCTATAGACATGTACCAATTATTTGACCACTCAAATATTTTATATCGAAAAAATCCTTTTGAAAAACTAATGGTAAAAGTAAAAAACTGGAGTGAAATATAGTATAATTCGACAAAAAGAAACGATAGTCACTATAATTGGTTGACTTTCCCTATTATTCGCGATAGAATGTAAAACGATGGCGGGAAAGAGAGCAGAAAACCTGCCAGGATGACCGTCGCATTACTGAAATAATACGACGGTCATCCTTTTTATTTTCTCATTAATTTATTATTTGTTTTGTTTCTGTTTTCATTCATTTAAGTACATTTTGTACTATACTATTTTATAAGAAAAGCCAGGAGTGATCCCACCAGTCACAGATCAATCCTGGCTTCATGTTCTACAAAACTACATTAGCCTACCTTATTTTGAACTCTTTCATAAGTTTCTTGCGATAGCTTTCATCCTTGCAGGCTTTTAAGTATTCTGTTCCTCGGCTGGCTGATTCTAATTTTTCATATAAGGTAGCCATTTGTTTTTCTCCTGATTTTCGTCCTTCTTCTCGTCCTTTTTTCCTTCCATTATCCATAATCATCTGTCCCAGTCTCGTCATTATAATCGCCTTCTTTATTTCATTCAAATCTTCTTCATCTAGGAATTTGTCCGCTAAAGTATATAGCATTGCTGTAACTTTATCCGCATCCATATTATGCGAAAATAACGCATCATAGGAATGAAAACGTCTGAGATTTTTCTTCTCAGATGAGTTATTTGATTCCAAGCTCTTTCATAAGTTTCTCGCAGTAGGCTTCATCTCTTGCAGCGCGCAGGCAATCACTTGTTCGGTTCGCTGACAGTAAAGCATTTATGAGAGAATTCATCTTTCTCTGAGTTTCCTCTACTCCTTTTCTTTTCCCTTCACTTATCCCAATCTCGCGACCAATTTTTTCTCCAGCTTCGCGGCCTAATCTTTCTCCCACTTCACGACCACGGTTTTCCCCAATTTTAATTCCATCATCCATAATCATCTGTCCCAATCGCGTCATTATCACCGCCTCCTTAATTTCATTCAGATTTTCTCCGTCCAGGAATTTATCTGCCAAAGTATATAACATTGCTGTAACTTTATCCGCTATACTATTATGTTCCTCTTTCGCCAGTAGAATCCCTTCTTTTATCCTATCTTTGCGGCTAAGCTTTCCACCCATTAACGGCGTCAGACTCAGCCAGGCGAAATCATCCTCTGTCAGTGCTTCACCTGCAGTCTTTTTCTTTTTTAATCGCAGAATAACTTCATCTGCATCCTTCTCTCCCATATAGACAGGAATCACACGGTATGTATAAATACCGCATTTCAATTCGCTTTTTGACTGCTTGATTTCCCCTGTGTAAATTACATATGTAATCACATCCGCATCCATATTATGCGAAAATAACGCATCATAGGAATGAAAACGTCTGAGATTTTTCTTCTCGGAATTGTTTGTAGTCTGGAACTCAATATGGATATACAAATCTTTCTCAGTAGTCTTAAAAGTAAAATCCATATACAATTCATTGATAGTCAACGCTACCAGCTCTGTAGGTCCAATTTCTTCGTAACTATAGTTTATACCGAGTAATTTCAAAATATGCTCCCTGAAATATTCCACACCCAATTTCAGGAAAGCATCTTCGTGTTTACTGTTTGGCATGAGATTTCTCCTTTTTTATTTCTGTATCGTCATCTCATGTACTTTATAAGCTTTCTCGGAATGTTTTATTATCTCCCTACTCATATTCCTATAATATCACAATATACTATAAAAATCATCTTAAAAGTTTATAAAATCACAAAAAAAGAAGCAGATCTATTTCTCATAGTCTGCCTCTTTCCGTATTCTTTCTGTCTTTACTGCTGTGTAGTAGTATCTGTGGTAGTGCCATCTGTGGCAGCTGCTCCATCTGCTGTAGTACCGTCTGCGGCAGTTCCATCTGCATTAGTGGCTGTTTCTGCAGCTACAGTACCTGGCTCAGTAACACTTTCTGATGCTGTACCCTCAGTGCTTCCGCCAACAGCTGTGTCAGCCTCTTCCTGAGTAACAACCTCTCCGTTACGAACCTTTTCCATCAGGCTCTTAGCCTTATCAACAGTGCTCTGATCCGGAACCATAACGTATGCCTTCTGGCTCATGGAATATGGCTTCTCAGTAGCACCTGTACCATTTACACTGTAGGAAACGATAGTCCAGTCGCCGCCATTAGTAAGCTGCTGCTGAAGAATCTGTGCGATCTCCTCATATGTGATGTTAGTACCGAAGCATCCATCCAGACTGGAAAGAATGGAAGAATAGCTGGTAAGGATTTCCGGAGAAAGTGCCTTCTTCACAACACCACGGATAACCTCCATCTGGTTCTTACCACGCTGGCGGTCACCCTCCTGGAATGCGTAACGCTCTCTTGCAAAGATAAGCGCCTGCTCACCATTCAGGTAATTCTCGCCCTTGTTAAAATGATAGCCCAGAATATTCTTGGAATCAAAATCATAATCTGAATTAACGGTAATTCCGCCAAGTGCATCAATTACCTTCACAAATCCACCGAAGTTAATTCGGAAGTAATAATTAATATCAATATCATACAGCATTCCAAGAGTATCCATGCACACATCAATTCCATAAATACCGGCATGTGTCAGCTTATCCGGTACACCTCCGGAAATAGAAAGCGGTACAAAGTAATCACGAGGTGTGGAAACCAGCAGGATCTCATGTGTATCTGTATTCACAGTGGCAATAATATTTACATCGCTTCGGCTCTTAGCTGTCATCTCACCTCTGGTATCAATACCACTGAGATAGATGGTGTAAACCTTACCGCCATTAGCAGTAGTGATCGGCTCAATAGGAGTGGACTCCTCTGCTGCCTGGATCTGTGTCTCTACATCTACAGTTCCAACCTCTTTCACCTTGGTTCCAAAGTCTGTATATCCATCCATATCCTCATAAACGCTAAGATAAGCGCTATTCAGAAGCATGGCATTTACTTCGTTATTCAGGATTCCGTCAGCAAGCTCTGTAAGACCGGCATATTCCTTAGTCTGTACATCTGTGCCAAACTGGTTCTTCAGATGCTCAATAGCACCATCTGTATTCTCACGGTCAAGTGAGGACAGAATACCATAAGTATATCCGGCTGTAGCCTCAACAGAATCTGCAGCATCATCGCTCTTCACATATACTGCCATCTGGGTTACTTCTGTAGTTTCACCGGAAATGCTGTTGATGGCGGATCGTGTCTTATTAATATAAAAGCCGCCAAATACCAGGATCACCATTATGAGCACTGCAAATATGGTTCCTCCGATAAATCTGCCTCTATATCTGGTATGCCATACCAACAGCCAGATAATGGCTGAGATCACCGCAAGTACAATACCGATGATCAGCATATAAATGGTCGGGATCATCTTGGTCATTGCCAGAAGTCCCATAAAAACAACAGAAAGCATAATGACGATGATAGTGATCACCGCGCCTGGTATCCAGTCGTTCCTTCTTCTCCTTCTACTCATCTCTTAGCTCCTTTTATCTTTCTTTTATCTTTAAAAGCATATCCTATATTTTATACGCTGACAACTGGAAAATCAAGTTAAATAGTGTTATAATACGAAAGATTTATAATTTTTTTATGAAACGTTATATTTTCCAGGACGCGGATGGGACTATGACGAAATAAACCGTATCCGGGCACTGCCCTATCTAGGAGGAATTACAATATGACAAAACAGGAATTTCGGGACTTGACACAGAACATTGTTATTTTGGACGGCGCTACAGGCTCTAATCTGATGGCAGCCGGCATGCCTAAGGGCGTCTGCACAGAGGAATGGGTACTTGCTCATAAGGATGTGATACAGCAGCTTCAGAGAGCTTATATAGACGCAGGAAGTGATATTATCTACGCACCTACCTTTGGCGGCAACCGGGTAAATCTCACTATGCATGGTCTCCAGGATCGTATAGAAGAGATCAACCGCACCCTGGTTTCTTATTCAAGAGAAGTAGCTGATGCCGCAGCGCACAAAGTATTCGTAGCAGCAGATATTACCACCAGCGGCAAGATGATGGCTCCTGCCGGTGAGATGACCTACGAAGCCGCTTTCGAAATGTATCAGGAGCAGATCAATATTCTGAAGGATTCCGGCATAGATCTGATCGTTGCCGAAACCATGATCAATATTGAAGAAACTCTGGCAGCTGTAGATGCCGCTTCTACGGTCTGCGGTCTACCCATTATGTGTACCATGACGGTAGATGCTGACGGAAGTATTTTCAGCGGCGGTAATGCTATTGAAGCGGCTGTTTCCCTGGAAGCTGCTGGCGCAGACGCAGTAGGAGTGAATTGCTCTGTAGGTCCGGACCAGCTGATTTCCGTCATCCGCAATATTAAAGAGAATGTATCCATCCCTGTTATCGCCAAGCCTAACGCTGGAATGCCGTTCATTGATGACAAGGGAAATGCCGTTTACTCCATGAAAGCTGATGAATTTGCGAAACACATCAAGGCACTGGTAGACGCTGGCGCAGATATCGTAGGCGGTTGCTGTGGTACCACACCGGAATACATCAGGGAGGTAAGCAGACTTTTGAAATAATGTGTAAAGCCACTGTAGAACCAATGGATTTCTTCCGTTCTTCTACAGTGGCTTTCATTATATTCTTTTCTCTAACAATATAATCACTTCACCTTGATTGCCTTCTTCGGACACATTTCCTGGCAACAAAAGCACCGGATGCATTTCTTATAATCATAAACCGGCGGGTGATTCCTTCCATTTCGGAAATCCACAGCCTTGCCGGGGACAGGACAGCTGTTTACGCAGATTCCGCAGCTCACACATTTATCAGCCTCGATATAGGGCTTCTTCTGAAAAATATTCAGTGCTTTGGCAAGCCTGGTCCAGACATTGTTGCGAAGCTGGGTGCGATCTACATTAAATTTGGGATTACCATATTTATCCAGCAAATCATCCATAGAAATTGTACGACGCTTTATTTCAATATCTCCTCTGTCAGCTGTAGTTGGATTCTCCCCACCAGCCACCACAATCTCAATATTCTCTTCCTTACAATTTCCCAGTCCCATCTTCTCCCCATGGTAATTGGTGGGTACCATCTCCGGCTTCAGATACACAAGCTTTGCAAATACGCTGTCCAGCGCCACAGAATCTGTAGACATAAGGATCACATTCATAGCAACCGGATCTCCGGCACCTGGTCCGTTTCCTTCCATAGCTGTGATTCCATCCATAATGTAGAGTCTCGGCTTTACATATTGATTTAAATCAATCAGCATCCTGGCAAAGCTGTCAGCACTTGGATATTTAGTATGTCCGATGGCTTTGTTTTTCCCATATATGAAACCGTAGCTATTCTTCACTGCACCTGTGATCCGCTCCAGTGCATGAGTTTTCATCTTGGAAAGAGAGATCACACAATCTGCCTCCAGCAGCTCTTTGGGCAAAATAAATTCCTTCGCCTGGATTCCCTGCGGATTCTCCACCCGCACTCCCTTCGTATAGTCAATTGCCGGGATCTGGTACTTCTCCAGATAAGTATCCATTCCAGTGCCTTGGATCACCTGCTTCGTAGTTCCATGACCACAGGAGTCTGCCAGCACAATATTCCCATAGCCTTCTTCACAAAGGATCCGGGCAAAGGCACCTACCACAACAGGATGAGTGATCACCGCCTTTTCCACCTCTGCTTTTTTCAGAAGGTTTGGCTTCAGGAGAACTTTTTCTTCTCTATTTATAAGGCTTCCTATGCCTCCAAGCTCCTCCAGTCCACTTTTCATTAACTGGTAAATCCGCTCTTCGTCATAATTTTCACAGGGAAGCACAACAACTTTACTTTTTTTATTCATTTTGTTCTCCCATATAAACCTCTCTTATTGCCTTTCTCACCGGCAAAATACAAACCGGTACCACAGATAATGCATCCACTCCCATCCTGAGGAATTGCTCTGTCAGCCTGGTATCTGCTGCCAGTTCCCCACAGAGACATACTTTGCAATTCTGTGCGTGTCCGGCTTCCACGATCATCTGGATCATCTTCAGAATTGCCGGATGATGGTCATTGTATTTTTTCTGCAATAATGGGTTCTGCCTGTCCATTGCCAGTGTGTACTGAGTCAGGTCATTCGTTCCGATTCCCATGAAATCCACCCGTTTGGCCAGTTCTTCCCCTATCATCACTGCTGCCGGGGTTTCCATCATGATTCCGGTCCGGATATCTTTAAAAGGTATTCCTGCAGTCTTAAGCTCCATCTTCGCCTCTTCCACCACAGCTTCTACCTCATCCATTTCCTCCTCTGAACAGATCATAGGATACATCATTCCCAGATTACCATAACAGCTTGCACGGTAAATAGCACGGATCTGAGTCTTAAATAGATTCTTCCGGTCCAGACTCAGGCGGATTCCACGATTTCCCATGAGAGGATTAGTCTCTTTCGGAATCTCAAGATAGTCTGCCATCTTATCTGCGCCAAGATCTGCAGTACGGATAACCACAAA
The DNA here is from genome assembly GCA_934408705.1 of uncultured Blautia sp. Classification (GTDB taxonomy): domain Bacteria; phylum Bacillota; class Clostridia; order Lachnospirales; family Lachnospiraceae; genus Blautia_A. Next base: position 26,072 of record CAKRVL010000014.1, read on the forward strand.
GCGGTCGCCCATTGTCTCAGCTGTCTTTTTGTATGCCTGAAACAGCTCCTCTTCTCCCGGATAACTCTCCCTGCCAAGATACTGGAATTCGCTTCTCAGAAGCCCGATTCCTCTTGCTCCATAGTAAAGTGCACTGTTCAGATCATCCAGGCTGCCAATATTGGCATAGATTTTTACCTTATGTCCATCCTTCGTCACATCAGCTGCATCCTTCAGCTGCAAAAGTGCCTCTCGTTCTATCAGATCTGCCTTCCGCCGGATTTCGTATTCTTTGCGGACTTCACTACCCGGTTCCAGATAAACGGTTCCCGTATAACCATCAATAATGGCAACATTGTCTTCCCACTCCTCCTCGGACTGAGGAAGCCCTATACCGGTAACACATGGAATATCCATATTTTTTGCAAGAATGGCCGCATGAGAAGTAGATGATCCAGCCCGGGTAATGATGCCAAGAAGCATATCCTTGTTCATTTCCATCAATTCTACTGGAGACAGATTCTCTGCTGCCAGGATTACAGGTTCTTCCCCGAGATCAATCTTTCTGGTATCCCCGCCCAGAATATCCAGAAGCAGACCGGATATACGGCTTACATTATAAATCCGCTCCTTCACTGAGGAATCAGTCAATCCGGAAAAAGTGCTTTGCAGCTCATCTCTGGTAGTCTGTACCGCATAAGCTGCAGTTACCTTCTCCCCTGTGATCATGCTCTGTACCGCCCTGAGGAAGCTGCCGGAGCCAAGAAGCTCCGCCTGCTCCAGCACCAGGTTCATCTGATTCTTATCATACTCTTCCTTCAGGATCTGCATCACATGTCTTCTGGCTATATCAAAGCTCTTCAGCTCCTTCTTCACATCATCTGCCTGATGCTGTCTGGTCTGATACTCGCCCTTCCTGTAAAATCGAATTTTGCCAATGGCTACTCCTGCGAAGGCAGAAGTTCCCTTGTATATTTCCATGTTTTTCTCTCCTTCAAAAATCCCAGAAAAGAGTCCGCATTTCCCTGTTTACTTAATCACAAGCTGCCTTAAACTCAGTCCAGTTCTTATTATACTGCTCCTCTGCTTCGGCACTTACGTTTTTAATACTCTCACCGCTTGTTACGCTATCCGGAACTACCAGATTCTCATCAACCAGCTCATCTGCTGCTTTATTGGTGCAATAGTATCCAATATAATTAAAGCACTGTGCAGCGATTTCCGGTCTTAAAATATAATCCACAAACTGATAAGCGGCATCTGCATTGGGAGCAGCACTTGGAATAAACATTCCCATAACGCCGAAGCCAAGACCTTCCTCCGGGTATACCACCTTCAGATCCGGATTCTCTGCCAGGGCAGCTGTCACCTGTGAAGTATACAGAAGTGCCACAGATGCTTCTCCGTTCAGCAGTGCATTCTGGGTATTATCATCCTGGATCATGCGGATGTTCGGTGCCAGCTCTACAAGCTTCTTCCCTGCCTCAGCAATAGTATCCACATCCTCCTCATTCATGCTTTTTCCCATGGTAAGAAGTGTGATTCCATTGATAACACGGTAGTTGGCAATCAATGCCACACTGTCCTCCAGAGAAGGATCCCACAGATCTGTGTAACCCTTGATATCAATATCCACCTCGTCCGGATCATATACGATCAGCGGGATTCCTGCGCCGTATGGTACAGTATATTCATCCTTTTCATCATAGAACTGTCCCTGGTAAAGAGGATTGATATTTTCCCAGTTTGTAAGCTTATCCTTGTCAAGCTTCGTGGCAAGACCTTCTTCCACGATTTTCTCAAGAATATAATCATCAGCGATTACCACATCGTAGTCTCCGCCCTTTGCCATAGAAACCTTCTCAAGCATAGTCTCATCTGTGTCAAAGTTAGAATACACGATCTTACAGCCTGTTTCTTCTTCAAAGCCATCCAGAACCTCCTGGGGAAACATTCCCGCCCATGTATAGAGGACCAGCTCGGAATCAGCTGCGTATACCGGTGCCACACTGCCGCATACTGCTGCGGCTGCAAGAATTACAGCAAGTAATCTTTTCTTCATAATAATCATTCTCCTCTCTGTTGCTTCGCTTGATTACTTTTCTTAGTTACTCCTCTTGGTTACTTTTTTCTGGTTACTCTGCCTTGATCTTCGTCCACAGCTCCGCATATTTCTGCTTGATTTTCGGCTCCTGATAGCGGAAAATCTCGCTGTTCGGATTTTCGAAGTCCGGAATATATGAAGAAACGCCTTCATACTCTCCGGTGATCATGGTTTCGTAAACGCTCTTTACAGGAGTAGTATAACCTACTTCTTCTGTATTGCAAAGGGCAGATTCTTCTTCCAGCATAAAATTAATAAATGCATGGGCCAGCTCTACCTCGCTGCAGTCCCTTGTAATAACCATTGCATCATACCAGTTATTTGTTCCCTGATTAGGTGTAAAATAATCCATATTTGGATTTTCGCTGATAATATAGGACGCATCTCCGGAATAAACAACTGCCATAGCCTTGTTTCCGGAAATCATATTGTCTATTACGTCATCACCTGCATAAATAGGGTCCATGGTATTTCTCTGGTCAACCAGCCACTGATAAGCCTCCTGGATCTGATTTTCATCTGTAGTATTCATAGAATATCCCAGAGCCTTCAATGCGATCATAAAGGAATCTCGTTCAGAATCATACATGTAGATATTTCCTTTATATTTGGTGTCGCAGAGAATGTCCCAGCCCTCCTGAAGATCATCAGGATCAACCACTGTAGTATCATAAAGAATACCAACCGTTCCCCAGAAATACGGGCAGGAATAGCGGTTTCCGGGATCATAGCTCTTATTCATAACCTCATCCATCAGCTTATCCTTATTAGGGATCAAATCCCAGTCAATATGCTGGAGATAATCCTCCTTGATCAGACGCTCGATCATGTAATCAGACGGCACCAGCACATCGTAGGACTCTCCGCCGGACAGCTTGGTATACATCATTTCGTTGGATTCGAAAGTTTCGTAAACAACGGTACAGTTATATTCCTGTTCAAACTGTGTAAGCAGATCCAGGTCAATATATTCTCCTGCATTATAAACCTTCAGTACGTGGCTCTGTGTTGCACTACCACCACATTTCACAAGTCCGAAGCCAAGTGCCAGAACCACCAGAAGGGCAATCCCACGCTGGATTTTTTTTGCGTGTCTGCTTGCATGCTTTTCCAGAAGCTTCGGCAGTACATTGGCAAAAACCATTACCAGCACAATGACCACGATAACGATGGTAGATAAGGCATTAATGGTAGGATTGATTCTCTTGGTCATATTGTAGACCACAATGGAAATATTTTTTACACCGTTTCCGGATACAAAATAAGAAATTACGAAATCGTCAAAGGACATGGTAAATGCCAGCAGCGCACCGGCGAAAATACCGTCCTTGATCATTGGCACAATAACCTTTGTCAGCGCCTGGAATGGTGTTGCTCCAAGATCCATGGCTGCATTTGCCAGGTTGGGATCCAGGCTTCTTACCTTGGGATAAACGCTGGTAATTACATATGGCGTACAAAAGGAAATATGGGCCAGCAGCATGGTAAAATATCCTTTTCTGAATCCAAGTGAGGAAAACAGCAGCATAAGTCCGATTGCTGTTACAATATCCGGATTCAGGATAGGCAGATTATTAATGTTTAAAAGTGTCTCCTTTAGCACCTTTCTGGACTTGGAAAGACCGATGGCGGTAATAGTTCCAAGTACTGTGGAAATCACAGTTGCCAGGATTGCAATGGTTACAGATACATAAACTGCCTTACTCACCTCTGTATTGTGAATCAGCTCCGTATACCATCTCATGGAAAATCCCGTAAACTTTGTCAGGGATTTTGATGAGTTAAAGGAAAAAATCATGGTCACCAGGATTGGCAGATAGAAGAACACCAGGCAGATGGCCACGTAAAATTTCTGAAAAAAGCTTGTTTTTTTCTGCATGACGTCCCTCCTACTCTCCTTTTTCCTTGTCCATCCGCTTCATCAGGCTCATGGAAAGCAAAATAATAATGGCCAGAATCATGGAAATAGCACTACCGAAGTTCCAGTCTCCCACGGAGATAAACTGGGACTCGATCAGATTACCGATAAGCATGTACTGTCCGCCTCCAAGGAGCTTCGGAATAACGAAGGAGGAAATGGCGAGAAGGAATACCATCATAATACCATTTACCACACCTGGCAGAGACAGCTTCCAGATCACCTTCCAGAAGGTCTGGAAACGATTTGCCCCCAGATCATAAGCTGCCTCAATCAGGGATTTATCCATTTTATTTAAAGATGTATGGATAGGAATGATCATAAACGGCATAAAGTTACAGATCAGACCTAGCATTACAGAAAAATCCGTATACATCATGCTGATCGGTCCCAGCCCGATCTTTCCCAGAAGATTGTTGATGATTCCGTTATCAGACAAAAGATTCATCCATGCATAAGTACGAAGAAGCATGTTGATCCACATGGGAATAGTTACCAGCATGATCAGAAGTCCCTGGACCTTCTCTGAGCATCTGGCAATGATCAGGGCAAGGGGATAACCAAGCACCAAACAGACAAAGGTGGTAAGAAGTCCCAGCCAGAAGGATTTCAGGATCACGTTCAGGTAGGTGGCTTCCAGGAATTTCACAAAGTTTCCCCAGGTGAAGGAAAGTGTCATAACTTCATTTCCTTCTGTGGTAAATGCATACAGGACAATCAGAAACAGTGGGATCACAAGGATAACGATTGCCCATATAAAATAGGGAATGATAAGACGTTTAAACTGTTTCATTAATACGCTCCCATTCTGTACATTACATGAATGTCTTCAGGTCCGAATTTCAGTCCCACCTGGCGGCCCACTTCCGCATAATCGGTAGTCTGAACTTTATAGGTACGCAGTTCTGTTTCAACAAGGATTTCGTAATGAACACCCTTGAAGGTTACGTTTCGAACAACGCCTGTGATTTTCGCCTGTGAAGGTTCTACAATATCCAGATCCTCCGGACGGAGTACAACCTCGATCTCTTCGTTGTCCTCAAAGCCTTTGTCCACACATTCGAAATCAAAACCGTCAAACTGAACCAGATAGTCTTTGATCATGATTCCTTCTATAATATTAGACTCTCCGATAAAGCCTGCTACGAAACGGTTCTCCGGCTCGTTATAAATATCTGTAGGTGAACCGATCTGCTGGATTTCACCATTATTCATAACAACTACCGTATCGGACATGGAGAGGGCTTCCTCCTGGTCGTGGGTGACATAGATGAAAGTGATGCCAACTTCCTGCTGGATCTTTTTCAGCTCGATCTGCATCTGTTTTCTGATTTTTGCATCCAGAGCGCCAAGAGGCTCATCAAGAAGAAGGATCTTTGGCTCATTTACAAGGGCTCTTGCAATGGCTACTCGCTGCTGCTGTCCACCGGAAAGCAGAGTAACGTCCCTTTTTTCGAAGCCTTCCAGACCTACCATTTTTAGCATCTTGCTTACCTTCTGGCTGATCACGTCTTTGTCCATTTTTTTCAGATTCAGACCGAAGCCAATGTTATCTGCCACATTCAAATGGGGAAAAAGAGCGTATTTCTGGAAAACAGTATTTACCTCTCTCTTATATGGAGGAAGCTTGGAAATCTCAATGCCGTTAAACAAAACCTCTCCGCCGCTTGGCTCCTCGAAGCCGGCAATAATTCGAAGTGTGGTGGTCTTTCCACAGCCACTTGGTCCCAGAAGGGTGAGAAACTCGTTCTCATAGATGTCCAGGTTGATTCCACGGAGAACCTGCTGGTCATCAAAGTTTTTTGTAAGATTTTTCAACTCAATGAGTTTGTTCATTTGTTTTTCTCCTCTCTGTCCCTATCACTTAATTCTTCTTTAATTTTTTGATAAATGCGTAAATAAGAAGAAGCATTACTGTAAAAGCCAGCATGATCGTACACAGGGCATTGATTTCCGGTGTTACACCGGTTTTTATCTGAGTGTACACCTTAATAGGCAAGGTGGACATTCTCGGACCATTAACAAAGATACTGATCACCACATCATCCATGGACATGGCGAAGGCCAGTAATGAGCCAGACGCAACTGCCGGCATGATAAGGGGCAGTGTAATATCAAAAAAGGCTCTCATAGAAGTAGCTCCAAGGTCTCTGGCAGCTTCCTCAAGGGAAGGATCCATGCCTACAAGCCTTGCTTTTACCTCCATCAATATATAAGGAATACAGAATACCGTATGCCCGATAAGCAGTGTCAGCATTCCGAAGGGCAGGTTCAGCATATAGAAAAATGCCATCAGTACCATGCCCAGAATAATTTCCGGTATCATAAGGGGCAAAATGGAAATGTATTCCAATGCACCCTTTGTTTTCCAGTGAAGACGTGACAGTCCTACAGCCCCCAGTGTTCCAATCACTGCTGATACTGCACAGCTGGCCACACCAAGGATCAGGCTGTTCACAAGTGCTTCCATCATGGCGCTGTCCGCAAACAGCTGCTCGTACCATTGAAGGGAAAATCCTGTCAGTTTTACCGGAAGCTTGGATTCGTTAAAGGAAAAAATAATCACCACAGCCACCGGAAGATACATTAAAAGGAAAATCAGGCCCAGGTACAGCTTCTCGAAACGTGTGCTTTTTTTCATGCCAGTCCCTCCACTTCTTTTGCATTGGTGACCTTGCGATATAACAGGATCATCAACGTGGTAAGGATCATCATGATCACCGCAAGTGCTGCGGCAAAGGGCCAGTTATTTCCCCGTGTCATCTGATCCTGGATCAGGCTTCCCACCAGCACTACCTTATTTCCGCCCAGGATATCTGCTATGAAAAACAGCCCCATAGAAGGAATAAAGGTTAATATCACGCCGGATAAAAGTCCGGGCAGAGTCAGCTTAAAGCTTACTGTCCAAAAGGCTTTCATTTTCCCGGCGCCCAGATCCCGTGCTGCCTCTACTAAAGACCAATCCAGTTTTTCCGCACTGGAATATACGGACAGAATCATAAAAGGCAAAAGGACATATATCATACCAATAATGATTGCCGGATAACTATACATGATTTTCAGTGGCTTTTCGATCAGGCCAAGCTTCTTCAGGATAAAGTTCAATATTCCTTTTTTCTGAAGAATAATGATCCATCCATAAAGGCGGATCAGGGAATTCACCCAGAAAGGAAGCATAAGGAGAAGCATTGCTTTCTTCTTGCCCCCGGCTGGCAGCTTCGCCATAAAATAGCCAAAAGGATACCCGATCAGGGTAATAAAAATGGTGCTTGTAAAAGCTAACTGAAAAGACTGGATAAAGGTATTCAGGTACACCGGCTCCAGAAGCTTCCTGTAATTATCCAGTGTGAAGATCCACTGCACACCGTGAACCTCTCCAGGGGTGGCGAAGCTTAGCGCCACCATGTATAGAAGAGGACATGCCACGAAAATCAAGGTGAAAATGTATAGTGGCAGGATCATAAATATGGTCGCGCGGGTATGCCTGCTGCCCCGGCCGCCCATCATAGGTTTCCTCCTAATGCATTTCTGTCCACGATAACTGCATTTTTCGGATCAAAGCACCAGCTTATCTGCTGTCCCGGCTGGATATTGGCATTCATACCGAAACGGCTGGCTGTGATTTCTGTTCCATCTGGCAATGCAAGCAAAACGCGAAGCTGACCTGCCACAAAGCTCTTCTCCTTAACAGTTGCAGGATAGCCCTGCTTGCAGGCTTCATCCAATATGATATTCTCGCTTCGGATTGCCACAGTTCCATCCAGTCCAACAAGCTCACCCTTTATAATATTGGCATTTCCCACAAAGGTTGCCACATAGCTGGTTTCTGGATGATTGTAGATTTCATCCGGCGTACCGATCTGCTCGAATCGTCCCTGATTCATTACCACGATACGGTCTGACATATTGATAGCCTCTTCCTGATCATGGGTAATATAAATAAAGGTAATTCCCAGTTTCTTCTGCAGTCTCTTTAATTCCAGCTGCATTGTACGGCGAAGCTGCAGATCCAGAGCTCCAAGAGGCTCATCCAGAAGCAATACCCGCGGGTTGTTGGCAAGTGCCCTGGCAATGGCTACACGCTGCTTCTGCCCTCCGGAAAGCTCAGATGGTTTCCTTTTCTCAAAGCCTTCCAGCTGAACCAGCTCCAACATTTCTTTCACTTTTTTCTTTATTTCAGGCCGAGGCACTTTGCGGATTTTCAGACCATACCCTATATTATCTGCCACATTCATATGGGGAAACAAGGCATAATTCTGAAATACCGTGTTCACATCTCTCTGGTTTGGTTCCAGGCCTGTTACATCTTTTCCTTCCAGCCATACACTTCCACTATCCGGCTGCTCCAGTCCTGCGATAATACGAAGTGTTGTAGTTTTGCCACAGCCTGACGCCCCTAATAAAGTAACGAACTCACCTTGCTTAATTTGCAGATTTATTCCCTGAAGGACGTATTCCTCCTGGCTGAAGCTTTTTTTCAGATTTCTCAATTCAAGAAATGAGTCTGACACTGGTCTCCTCCTCTCTATTACACAAAAAAATACGGGATACCCCTATAGCTATACGTTCAGAAAAGCTTCTGCATAAACACCATGGATCTTTATACAACACACTTACTGTACATTGCTATATCGGTAACCCGTATTCTCATATAATTCTTCAAAAAAAGGTACAACAACAGCAGGTCCGTCCTGCTCCATCCAGTCAGAACGCACCCCTGTAGCTCCAAGATTCTCAGAGCCTCTTCCGAGACCACCTAAAAAAGCCGCAACTCTGATTGCCGTCTCCCGCTCTATTTTCTTTTCAAAAAAGCCTGGGGTAGAATAACCTGACATGTACCTCGTCTCCTTTGTTTGCAATCAAGGTGTATTCTATCATAGAATGAACCATTTGAAAACAATTATTTGCAATAAAAAAAGCTGGAAATGAGACTCGAACTCACGACCCCTTCATTACGAGTGAAGTGCTCTACCGACTGAGCTATTCCAGCTTATGATCTGGCAAATGAAATCATCTGCCAGACACAAAAATTATTGTAGTTGATACACAGGAATTTGTCAAGAAATATTTATCTTGAGCTTTTCCCTCTCTACTTTATGGTTATTTTAAACCAGTCCTTCTCCGGAAATTCCACAACTGTACAGTCATTTGCATAGGTGCATTCCGGAAGAATGATCATAGCGTGAAGAACTTCGTTATGTACCGGCAGCGGACATAAATGCCAGATTGCCCGATTGATCTTCACCATGCAGCCCTTGGGAACAATAAATGCCTTGGTAAGCTCCGGAACCGGTGTTCCTCCGGAAGCTGGAGCAACGTGGATGATCATGTCATCATCTAATGCTACGATTCCTTCCCAGGTCGTGGTGTGATACTCTGCCATTTTTACAACGCGGTCATCTTTCTTTACTGCGATCGGGGAAAATCCCATACTTCCCATACAGGTTCCGGAAATGCGATCCGGATAAAATTTGTGGATTTCACCCTGCAGCGGATATCCTTCCGGCTCTGTCATGGAATAATATGTTCCATATGGTGCAAAATCTGTGGTGTTAATTTCTACTGCTGTTATTTCTCTCATATAAAAACCTCCTGATGTTTTATTCCCTCATATTTATTTCTCTGCCTTCTCAGTCACATTCGCTGTGGTTTTCTTCCTGGCCTTCGTGGTCTTTGTGGTTTTTGTGATCTTTGTGGTTTTCGTAGTTTTCACTGCGGTTACTTTCTTTTTGGCTGGTGCTTTGACAGATGCTTTGGCAGGCGCTTTCCCCTGTGTACAGCTAAAAATACTTACACCAAGAGCTGGCAGTTTCACTTTAATGGAGTACTCGCGCTCGTCACACTCTTCTGCTTTTGCTGTCTTCACACGTGGATTTACCACGCCTTCACCACCGAATTGTACCCCATCACTGTTAAAGATTTCTTTATATTTACCTGGGAAGGGCACGCCCACCTGATAATCCTCATAAGGTATTGCTGCAAAATTACAGATCACAAGCAAAGTCTTCTCTGGCTTCTCAGTCTTACGCAGGAAGGTAATCACATTCTCCTCGTATTTCATCAGCTGAACCCATTCAAATCCGTCATACTCATCATCCATCTGATAAAGTGCAGGTGAACTCTTATATAGCGTATTCAACGCCTGAATGCACTTCCCAAGGCCCTCCGGTACCTCTGCTCCCGATGCCATCATCTTACAGCCGGGATGAACCATCATATAGGAGTAAGCTGCTCTCACCTGGGACAGCTTCTGCTTCTCATCCCCCGGAAGCTTCGCCATAAACTCATCAAGGCTTCCCACATCTCTGCTTCCAAGCGTAAGAATATAATGCTCAGAGTATGCATATAAGGTGGATAAAGTCAGCTGATCATGATAATTCTTCCGCAAAATCGGATCTACAGACAAATAGAACAGGAAGTCTCTGGTCCATCCGCCACTCCATTTATAATCAAATCCGATGTGGTCATTCTCCACACTGTCTGTCAGCTCCGGCCACAAGCCATCCTCCTGTGCGATCAGAAGTGCTCCCGGATCACGCTTTTTCACAATGGAATTAAGATGCTTCAGAAACTCAATGGCATGAAGGTTCTCATTAGAGCCGTATATATTAGGTGTCCAGCCGTCCTTTCTGCCGTAATCCAGATAAAGCATAGCGTCAACGTCATCCATGCGAAATCCGTCCACATGGAACACCTCAAGCCAGAAGCAGGCATTAGAAATCAGGAAATCAGTTACCATAGGGCTGTCATAATTGTAAAGCATGGTACCCCACATGGGGTGAACTGCCATATTCGGATCCTTCACCTCGTAAAGAGGAGTTCCGTCAAATTTCTCCAGTCCGCCGGCATATCTTGGGAACTGTGCCGGTGACCAGTCAAGGATCACTCCAATACCCTCCTGGTGAAGTCCATCTACGATTGCAGCGAAATCTGCCGGTGTGCCATAACGTGTGCTCACTGCAAAATAGGCTGATGTAGGATATCCATCTGAACCCTCTTCCAGAAATTCCATTACCGGATGAAGCTCCACATGAGTATAGCCCTGCTCTTTTACAAAAGTGATCAATTCTTCCCCTGTTTTCCACTGTCCAAGACTTGTCTCGTAAATGGAAACCGGCTGTCTGCGTTCATCATATTTCTTGCGGTCTGCCATCCATTTCTCATCTTTCCACTGGAAATCAGTAACATCTGCCACAACAGAATTCCACAATGGCGCCGGCTGGGTTCTGTTTCCGTAAGGATCTGCTTTCTGAAGGATCACATCCCCCTTCGCCTTAATTTCATAACGATAGGCATCTCCTGCCTTCACCCCCGGTACAAACAGTTCGAAAATACCGGACATAGGCATCTTATGCATGGGAAGCACTCTGCCATCCCAATTGTTAAATTCACCAACTACGCTTACCCTGATAGCATTAGGTGCCCATACTGCGAAATGAGTACCTGCCACACCATCCATCACCATAGGATGGGCACCCATTTTCTTATAAGCCTCATAATAAACGCCGCCAAGGAAAGCCCTCTCATCATCTTCTGTGAGAAGTCCGCCAAACGCATACGCATCCCTGAAAGTCTTCGTCTCTTTCTCAAATTCTACCTGAAACTGGTAATCCGGAAGCTTTCGTCCCGTGATCAGCACTGCATAATATCCAGCCTCGTCCTCCAGCTCCATTTCATACTTCTTATGTCCGACTACTACTGCTGCCGCCTTAGCCTCTGGGAAAAATCCCTGTATCAGCACACCATCTGGTGTTAGTCTCGGTCCCATCACATCTCTTGGCGCTGTCTCTTCCCCATACACAACCGCTTCAATTCCTGGCCAGTCCATATAATCATATACTGTTTTGCTCATAAGTCTCTCCATTTCCCCGCCAATATTCACGGACTGTCGGATCCCTCTGAAATATGTTAATATTGTTATAATTTTTCATCGATCCGACCATAATTTTGATATTTCTATTTTACCATTTTAATCAAAAAAAAGAAAGAAATTTGTTTGACAAATACTATTTACTGCGTTAAATTATTGTTATAAAATTCGCAATGTTTAAGGAGGATTTTCAATGAGCAATCGAAGCTATGACGTGACCGCACTTGGCGAGCTTCTTATCGATTTCACAGAGAACGGAACCAGCGCACAGGGTAACCCGGTCATGGAGGCGAATCCAGGTGGAGCTCCTTGCAATGTTCTGGCTATGCTTGAGCGCCTTGGTAAAAAAACTGCTTTTATCGGAAAAGTTGGAAAGGACATGTTCGGAAACCAGCTGAAAGCAGCTGTTGAAGAAGTTGGAATTGATACAAAGGCTCTTATTATGGATGAAGAAGTACATACTACTCTGGCATTTGTCCACACCTATCCTGATGGAGACAGGGATTTCTCCTTCTATCGTAATCCAGGCGCTGACATGATGCTGACGAAGGACGAGGTTCCGGATGACCTGATCCGTGACTCCCGTATTTTCCATTTCGGAACTCTCTCTTCCACTCATGAAGGAGTGCGTGAAGCCACCCGACATGCCATCGAAGTTGCAAAAGACGCTGGCTGTATTATCACCTTTGACCCGAACCTTCGCCCGCCTCTGTGGAAATCCCTTGAGGATGCCCGTGTAGAAATCGAATACGGTCTTACCAAATGTGACGTTCTGAAGATTTCCGATAATGAGGTAGAATTCCTTTTCGATACCACAGACTACGACAAGGGCGCTGCACTTATTGAGGAGAAATATCACATCCCTCTGGTTCTTATCACCATGGGTAAGGACGGAAGCCGCGCTTATTACAAAGGACGCCGCGTAGAGTGCGCTCCATTCCTTCAGGAGCACACCATTGAGACCACAGGTGCCGGAGATACCTTCTGTGCCAGCATCCTGAACTATGTTCTGGAGCACGGTCTTAAGGACCTTACAGATGAAAACCTGATGGAAATGCTTACCTTTGCTAACGCAGGCGCATCTCTTATCACTACCCGCAAGGGCGCTCTCCGTGTCATGCCAACACTGGATGAAATCAGGACATTTATTGCAGAGAGCGGCAGATAAATATGTAGCTTTGAATCGCAATTTATAATTAAAGCAAAAACAGGAATCGCTAATCTGAAATCTGTTATAATCATCGTATGGGTGTTGCCATAACGGTAGGCGGTTAGTCCTTCAACAGAGGGACTGTGACCCTCTGATTACATAGAAACCCGTAAGGGAATTCAGTGGAAAGGAGGGCTAAGCCAATGAGTATTGTTGACCTTATAGCAGTTATAAGTTTCGGCCTAACCTGCTTTGGAATCGGATATACCTTTGGTAAAGATATTAACAAGACACAAAAATAGCCGCCCTAGCCTGGAAAACTAAGCGGCAATTTTTGTTTATCAACTATTTAATCGGGCTAACCGTCTATCGGCAACACTCTTTTTCTATACTTATATTAACATTCTGTTGTCTTAATGTCAATTATCTGGATTCGAATTTATTTCACCACACGAACCCTGGAAACACCTTCAATAGACTTCAGCGCATCCAGCGCTTCTGCGGAAGCTGCACTCTCCAGATCGATCAGAGTATATGCAAATTCCCCTTTACTCTTGTTGGTCATATCGGCAATGTTCAGGCCTTCAGCACCAAGGATCTTGGTCAGCTGACTGATCATATTCGGGATATTCTTATGAGTGATAGCAATACGTCCGACAGCCACACAGGTACCCATATCGCAGTTCGGGAAGTTTACAGAGTTCTTGATGTTACCGTTTTCAAGGAAATCACGAACCTCTTTCACTGCCATAACTGCACAGTTCTCCTCTGATTCCTCTGTGGAAGCCCCAAGATGAGGTGTTACCAGAATTCCTTCATGTCCTGCCACAGTATGATTTGCAAAATCCGTTACGTACTTTTTCACCTTGCCACTGTTCAGTGCATCAATCAGTGCATCCTCATCAACCAGAAGATCGCGGGCAAAATTAAGGAGCACAACTCCATCCTTCATCTTGTCAAAGGCTTCTTTGTTGATCATCTTCTTAGTAGAATCCAGAAGAGGAACATGCACAGTAATATAATCACATTTGCTGTAAATCTCATCTAAGCTTTTGCTGTGCTTAATAGTGCGGGAAAGGTTCCATGCTGCATCAATAGAAATATATGGATCATATCCATAAACCTCCATGCCAAGAGAGGCAGCTGCGTTTGCAACCATACTTCCAATAGCTCCAAGACCAATGATACCAAGCTTTTTGCCCATGATCTCACAGCCTGCAAACTGCTTCTTCTGCTTCTCAGCAAGCTTATCAATATCCTCCTGGTCTTTTTCTCGCTGTACCCACTCAATACCGCCTACGATATCACGGGAAGCGAGAAGCATACCAGCAAGAACTAATTCCTTAACACCATTTGCATTGGCTCCAGGAGTATTAAATACAACGATACCCTTCTCAGCACATTCTTTAACCGGAATATTATTTACTCCGGCACCTGCACGGGCGATCACAGAAACACTCTCCGGCAACTCCATGTCATGCATCTTGGCACTTCTTACAAGAACTGCCTGGCAGTCATCCAGGGTTTCTGCTTTTTTATAATTTTCATCAAAAATGTCCAGGCCTTTCTGGGCAATAGGATTCAGGCAATGATACTGAAACATCAGACATTTTCCTCCTCAAACTTTTTCATAAATGCAACCAGTGCTTCCACACCAGCCTTCGGCATTGCGTTGTAAATACTTGCTCTCATACCGCCAACTGTTCTGTGTCCCTTCAGGTTCACAAGACCTGCCTTTGTAGCCTCAGCAACAAATTTAGCATCCATCTCCTTGTCACCTGTTACAAAAGGAACATTCATAAGGGAACGGTCTTTAGGTACAACTGTGCCATGGAAAAGCTTGCTGGAATCAAGGAAATCGTAAAGGATCTTTGCCTTCTCCTCGTTGCGTCTCTTCATTTCTTCCAGGCCGCCCATTTTCTTCAGCCATTTGAAAACCTTGCCGCATACGTAGATGCAATATGCGTTCGGTGTATTATAAAGGGAACCTGCATCTGCATGTGTCTTATAAGTAAGCATGGTAGGTGTTCCCGGAAGAACATCCTCTGTGATCAGATCTTCACGGATGATTACAATGACCATACCTGCAGGTCCGATATTCTTCTGAACTCCGCCGTAAATAATGCCGTATTTGCTTACATCAACAGGCTCGGAAAGGAAACAGGAGGATACATCTGCTACCAAAGTTTTACCTTTTGTGTTTGGAAGCTCTTTGAACTTGGTTCCATAAATGGTGTTGTTTTCACAAATATAAACATAATCCGCATCCGGGCTCACAGGCAGATCACTGCAATCCGGAATATAAGAGAAGGTCTTATCCTCGGAAGAAGCAATCTTGTTTGCCTTTCCATATTTCTGTGCTTCCTGGTATGCCTTCTTCGCCCACTGTCCTGTCACAATATAATCTGCGACCTTATTTTTCATAAGGTTCATAGGGATCATGGCAAACTGCTGGGAAGCACCGCCCTGAAGGAAAAGTACCTTGTAATTATCCGGAATATTCATCAGCTCACGAAGATCTTTCTCAGCTGTATCGATGATTTCCTGGAATGCAACACTTCTATGGCTCATTTCCATAACGGACATGCCGGTACCGTTATAATCCATCATCTCATCTGCCACTTCTTTTAACACCTCTTCCGGAAGGACCGCCGGTCCTGCGGAAAAATTGTACACTCTGCTCATTTCTTCACATCCTCCTCGTCAAATACCTCATCTAAACTTGCACCTGCAGGAACCATAGGATATACGCTTAAATCCTGGTCGATCCAACAGTCGAGAACTACCGGTCCCTCTGATGAAAGCGCCATCTTAAGTGCAGGCTCTACTTCTTCCATCTTCGTAACGCGGATTGCTTTTGCTCCCATTGCCTCAGAGACTTTCACGAAGTC
>CAKRVL010000015.1 GCA_934408705.1 uncultured Blautia sp.
TGGGTGTTTGCTGTACGCCAGTCTGACTCATGTCCAACCTGTGCGTATCCAACTGTTACCAGATCGTCAGCGTAAACCGGCATAGCCATCATGCTGAGTGTTGCTGCTGCGAGTGCCATAACTGCTAATTTCTTTTTCATGTGATTGTTCCTCTCTTTCTTCTTGAAAAATTATTTACGTTTTTTGAATCCGTGTTCTTTTTGATGACTATAATTTAGCGAAAATCAACATAAACTTCAATATCAATTCCTTATATTTTGGCTATTTCGTCAGTTCAAACAATACAAATTCATCAAAATAGTCCGTGAATTAAATACAGATTTGTAGTATAATAGATTTCAGCCGAAAAAACGGGTGATATTTTATGATTTTCCATCCGGAAAGTTAATTTTTTTATTATTTCATAAAGAATAATCTACCTTTTTCTTCAATTTATGATTTGGCAAACTAGCCAACTATGTACCAAAAGGTAAGATCATTTGAAAAAAGGTGGGATATTCTTTGTTTGGCTCAATAAAAAAATACTGTTTTATTTCCACATGATAAAAAATTAATATGAAAATTTTTATAAAAATTATGATGCTCTGAAAATTTCGGCAGTGCACCGGCAACCCACAGAGACGTTTTTATAGGAGAAAAAATGGCGATCAAATACAAATGGCTGACAGAACAGCTAAGAGAAATGCTTCAGGAATATATTCAAAAGGGTACAAATAAGCTTCCCACAGAACAGGAGCTGTCTGCCCGATACCGTGTCAGCCGCCAGACTGTACGGGCTGCCCTTGCAGTTCTGGAAGAAGAAAGAGAAATCCGGCGCATTAAGGGGAGTGGAGCTTACATTACCGGACTTTCCCACCATGAAGAACAGAATGTAATCGGAATCCTGATTTCGGATGAACAGCAGTATGAATATCCGGCTTTGGTAAACGATATCCGCACGGCACTTGCCGCAGAGGGTTTTACCTGCAAGGTTTATCCCACTCACGGACACTCAGATCAGGAACGGCAGATACTTCAGTTTCTTTTGAAAAATCCACTGCGCGCGCTTATTGCAGAGCCTGTAAAAAGCGCACTGCCATCCCCCAATACAGCGCTTTATGAGAAGCTGTTACAAAAAGGAAGCTCCATATTATTTCTTGGGTGTACTTATCCTGAACTGCCGCAGATTCCTGTGCTTTATGAGAACAATGCATATGGCGCAGGTCTTCTGGTGCAGAGCCTTATAGAAAAGAAACACACCTCTATTGCCGGAATTTTTCAGATTGATGACCAGCGAGGCCATAAAAGATTCCAGGGATTTCTGGATGCCATGCAAAATCAGGGGCTGCACGTTCCCGACAGAAATATCTGCTGGTACACGGTACGGGAGCTGGATGACTTCCGGCAAAACCGGGATATCAGCTTCTTAAAGAAGTTTCTGAACCAGATTACCCCGGACTGCACTGCATATGTCTGTCAGGATGACTTTATTGCATGGCTTCTATGTGAAGAACTGACTATGGTCCAGGGAAGGCACTTTGAAGCCCGGACCGGCAGCCCTGGCTATATCCCTTCTATCGCTCTGGCCTCATTTAACACCAGCTACCTCACAACCTCCGGATTATTACAGGCTATAACACTTGTCCACCCACCGCACCAGCCAGGCACACTGGCAGCACAGCTGATCACAGATAAATTAAAAGGACTCCCTGTTTCTTCACAGGAAGTCCCCTGGCAGCTGTCACTGCCAAAACCACGCACCTGACCTTACATACAGGTCAACAGGATCAGGTATTACCCTTACCTCTGTATTCTCTTGGGCTGCACCCGGATTTCTTCTTAAACACATAACTGAAATAATGAGGATCCTTATATCCCACCTCCTGTGCGATTTCTCCAGATGACTTATCCGTTTCGCGCAGGAGTTTTTTTGCTTTCTCCACTCGTTTACAGGTAATATACTCCACAAAGGTTTTCTGCATATTCTGACTGAAAATAGCGCTGAGATAATTGGCACTCATATTCACTGCATCTGCAGCCTCATTCAGGGAAAATGTTTCATTGTAGCAATTCTCATCAATATAATCCAGTACCTTCCTCATGGCACTGTTACCCTGGGATTCATTCTCCTCATCACGAATATCAATAGCAGTCTGAAGAAGCTCCACGCAATACTCTGCCACCTGAGATACTTTAATACTGCTATCCTGGTAATTTCTCTCAATCCGTTCTGAATACTTCTCTTTCGCCACACCAAGGGCTTCCAGATACATAATCGTAGTAAAACGGATATGCAA
Source organism: uncultured Blautia sp. (assembly GCA_934408705.1). GTDB lineage: Bacteria > Bacillota > Clostridia > Lachnospirales > Lachnospiraceae > Blautia_A. The sequence goes on from CAKRVL010000015.1 coordinate 2,277, forward strand.
TACAACATAATCCCGGAACATTCTGGACTCCAGTGCCTTACCCATACCGCCAAGATATCCCTGGACAAACTCCTGAATCTCACAGCTACTGCCTTTAGTAAGAAAATCTTTTATAATCTCCGGATTCAACTGGGCAGAATCCACCCCTTCCAGCCGGTTCTCACCCTTTGAGTTTACATAATTCTCCAAGGTTTTCTCTGTAAGCACATGAAGCCCCGGCACCATGAAGCGATATGCAAAATAGTGATTTACGCTCTGATAGCACTGGGAAAGCAGACTTAAGCGTTCTACCGGCTGTCCAACAGCTATATACCAGTCCATCTGTTCCTCACTTTCACAAATTCGCTGCACATATTCCACACAATTATCAGTCAGTTCCTGAAGCTGGGACATTTCTCCTTTTACCAGAACCCCATAGCTGTTCACATTCCAGCGAAAAAGCAGATACTGCGGATAGCGTAGAAAATAATGCAGCACCTCATTCTGTTTCCGTAAAAATCCCGCCATCTGTTCCTTATTCTCCTCTTGAAGATACAGAAAAAGAAGATTGTAGCCTGCTGCTGTGATCTCAATAGACTGCCTTTGAGCTTCATCATAAATCTCTTTAACTGACAGCTCTCCCTCAAAAATTTTCTCCATAAACCGTCGTCTGGAAAACTGCTCATACTCCTGAATCTCATTCTGAAACTGAGTACGGTAATCCTCCTTCTCCTGATCCTGTTCGATCTTGTCCTTCAGCTCCAGAAGAACATTCTTCAGCTTCAATCTGGTAACCGGCTTAAGAAGGTACTGATCTACTCCGACTTCAATTGCCTGTCTGGCATATTCAAAATCATCATAACCACTGATAATAATGATCTTCATGCGCGGAAATTCTTTACTCATGATCTTACTTAAAGACAGTCCATCCATAAATGGCATTTTTATATCTGTGATCAGCACATCTGGCTTTGTTTTTCGAATCAGCGGCAAAGCCATTTCTCCATCTGCTGCCTCCCCCACAAAGCGATATCCAAACTGATCCCATGGAATACGGTCCCTCAAGCCTTCCCGGATCACCGTCTCATCTTCAACCAGAAATACCTTCAGTAACATTTTCATCCTCCCATGCATTCTCCTGAGTATATACCTTCTCCGGAACATAATATGCTTTTTCCACTTCTTTACCAGCCTCGATATCCTGAATGATCTGCTCTACATATTTTCCCTGATCCGCATTACACTGCACATCAATGTTGATCTGACCATTCTTCACCAGCTCAACACCGGCAGGCACTGCATCAAAAGAGATTACCGTAATATCACCGTTTACTCCTGTAGTTTTGCCGGCTTCTCTAATTGCCTCCAGTGCTCCGAAGGTCATATCATCATTCTGGGAAACTACCACATCAATATCATCATTCTGTTCCAGCAGACGCGCCATTTCTTCCTTCCCTTTGGCTATAGTAAATTCTCCGTCTGCCTGCTGCAGAATATTCCAGTTTTGCTGTTCACTGGCCACCTCGTTAAAGCCCTTGGTTCTTCCATTAGTAGCTGATGCACCTTTAGTCCCCTTCAGCACTACAAGATTGATTTTCTCCTGATCTTTTCCCTGCTTCTTCAGATAATCCGCAAGCCAGTGCCCTGCATCCTGTCCCTCCCTTACAAAGTCAGAACCAACCCATGCGGTATAAAGTGACGGATCCTCTACCGATACCATACGATCCATAAGGATCACCGGAATCCCTGCATCCTTCGCTTCCTGCAGCACTGTATCCCAGCCACTTTCCTCAATAGGGGAAAGTACAATATAATCTACCTGCTGTGAAATAAAGCTCCGGATTGCCTTGATCTGATTGGCCTGCTTCTGTCTTGCATTGTCAAAGATTAGCATATAGCCCTTTGCTCTTGTAAAAGCATCCTGAATAGACTGAGTATGGGCACTTCGCCACACAGATTCACTTCCCACCTGGGAAACACCCACTACGACCAGACTATCATCCTCAACAGCCTGATTTTCCTGCACATTACCGCTTCCAAAAGGATTTCCCAGAAGTATTAATGCCACCAACACAAACACAACCGGCGCCACAGCCCAGATATTTTTCCTTACAAACTGTCTCATACGCCCACATCCTCCTGCTGTATCGGTTCGCTTTCAGCAATCCTGCTTTCGTCCCCTTTTTTCTCCACCGGAGCTTCCAGAATAGCCGGGATCACGATTTCCACTGTAGTTCCTTTCCCCTTCTCAGACATGATCTTCATACCATACTCTGGTCCGAAATACATATGAATACGCTCATTTACATTTGCCAGGCCAAAACCCTTCTCTGTCTCCTGACATGGCTTCTCAATCTGAATCCGGAGCTGTTCAAGTTCCTCCTTATCCATACCTGCACCGTCGTCCCGGACAGTCAGCCGGATCACATCTCCCTCTTTTTCTCCGTGAATATGAATACAGCCCTTGGCCCGCTTGTACTTAATCCCATGATAAAGTGCATTCTCCACTACCGGCTGAAGTGTTAATTTCAGAATCTGATATTTATAAAGCACCTGATCCAGCTGAATGTCATATTCCAGGATATCTCTGTATCGCATTTCCTGAATCTGAAGATAACTGCTGATGTGCTTTTCCTCTTCCTTAATGGATATAAATTCCTTTCCCTTGCTGAGAATCTCCCGGAAAAAGTCGGACAGAGTCACGACCATAGTCACCGCTTCATCTGGTTCATTAGACTCGATCAGCCATACGATGGTATCAAGGGTATTATACAGAAAATGGGGCTGGATCTGTTCCTGAAGAAGGCGCAGATCTGCCTTTCGCATTTTTCGCTCATCCTCTTTTACCTTGTCGATCAGAGACTGCATATTTCCCGCCATATTGTTAAAGCTTACTGCCAGCTCCGCTATTTCGTCATTTGAAGTCACCTGGGCTCTGGCATCAAAATCTCCTCTGGAAATTTTTTCCGTAGCCTGATTCAGCTGACGGATGGGCTGTAAAATACCGGAAACGATCATAACCGCACTGATTGCAACCACTATGATCAGCGCCGCAATCAGAATACTGCAGACGATCATAAAGCGGCCGATCTGGCTTTGCAGCGTATCCGTAACCATTTCCATATACCGGGTCTGATAATAAATATAATACTGGATATCATCCTGGATCAGTTCTGTAAGAATATAAATATTGTTATCCAGCTTCTCAATATTTTCGCTGTATTTTCCACCGGCGTTGATACTGTCCACAATATCGTCCACACGTTTTTCCAGAGTATCAATATTTCGCAGAAGGCTTTCCAGCCAGACCTTGCTCTCAGACTCTGTAGTTATCGCTGTAAGCCTGGTAAATTCGCTGCGCAGTTCATCAATTAAAGTATATGGGTTCCTAAGACTTTTATCTGCTTCGATGGTATCTAGTGTAACGTAACCTACAACCAGCTTGTACAGGCTCTCGTCCATCTCTTCCTTAAAATTTAGGTTGTAATTATTGGCTACCGTCATATTACTTACTATTTCAGCGTATGTGTTGCTGTAGCCTGCCATTGAAACAAGAAGATACATGATAAGAAGAATAAACGGCAGTGTTACCACTGCCGCCAGTGTAAGAATTTTCTTTTTCATAAAATAAAGCTCCCCTCCACACCCTACTGCATCATCTGAAGCATCTTTCCTACAGATATGTTTTTTGAAGCCGATGGCTGCTGGTTTGGCTTCTTCAGCTCTACCTGAATATTTCCCTGAATATCCTTCAGACATTCAAAAAGCAGCGGGTTAAAGCTTCCACACTCTCCGGTCAGTGATTCCGGTTCATCTCTTCACCTCAGGAGTGTCTGATTCTAAGCTCATTATGTCTCCTGATAATGTCTTATTATATGACAAACTGGCGTTACTTGTCTATAACTTCAACTTCTTACCGTATTTACTTTTTATAATGGTAAAGATAATTGTCGGTGAACAAATTCCCGCAGCTCTTCTTCTGTAAATACGGTATGTCCCGGTTTCACCATATCTGCCGGAACCGGATATCTGTGGTGATTCATCCAGATTGTTTTCCATCCGGCATTTTTGGCTCCTGTAATGTCGTTCTCAAGGGAATCTCCAATCATATATGTATTCTCCGGCTTCATTCCCCATTTTTCTTCTGCCATGCGGAAGATACGCACATCCGGCTTGGCCACGCCCACGCCTGCAGACACCATCAGCTGATCTTCTGTAAACCATTTATCCAGACCAAGTGTGTGAAATTTCTGAACCTGATGGGAAAAAGGCCCGTTGGTAATCACACCCATTTTCACTCCGGCGGTCTGGCATTCGTCAAGAAGTGCCGTTATCACAGGTGAAACATGGAGATGGGACTGATTCTCCTTATATCTTTCCTGAAAGATCTCTGCCTGCTCCCTGGTAAAAGGAATGCCCAGATCCTTCATGGTATTTTCAATTCTGTAAATTCTGGATTCATGGATGGATACCTGACCGCTCTCGCTGAACAGAAACATTTCCGCACTTCTTTTACCGAAAATCCGATAAAACAGCTCCGGATCCGGCAGCGCACTGCCAAGGCTGAATTCACAGGCAGTAATAAGTGGCTCCATCTGACTGTATAAGGTATCATCTATATCAAAAACCAGGGAAATTTCTTTATTCATAATGTGAACTCTTTTCTGTATGTTATTTTACTTTATCTACAGTAAATGAGTGTCAAAAGGTCTTTTGACCTTTTGACTCTAGTATCATAATTATAACTTTTTACGTCAGTTTATGCAATGTATTACATAAAGAAAACAGACCAAAGGTATTCTGCCTCTGGTCTGTTCCCATAAACTCAATATATTTTATAACTATTCTTAATTTTTAGTTCCAGCCCTCACCGTACTGCAGACCGGCACCGCCTTCATTGTTTGCCCAGTCTTCCAGAAGATTGTCGTCCTGGTTGCCTTCCTGGCTGTCACCGGAGCCCTTGGAATCTGTCTCCTGAGTATTTGTATTCTCGCCAAGAGTTACTGTTACAGTCTCCTCTTTGTAGCCTTTTCCATCCGGAACTTCAATGGTAAGCTCTACATCTTCACCTGGCTCATAGTAGGAAAGGAAATCAACCAGCTGCTCCTTGGTTGTAACTGTCTTACCGGCAAATTTAGTGATGATGGATTTTGCTTCGATACCAGCCTTATCAGCTGCACCGCCCTCTGTTACATCTCTTACAAGAACGCCTTCCGGAACACCATATGCTTCACTTACTTCACTGTCAACGCTCTGAACTGTGATTCCCAGAACACCATGGTTATCAACTTTATCTCTTGTCTCCTCATTCATCAGGCTCTCCAGAGTATCTGTTACATCGGAAATTGCGATTGCATAACCGATACCCTCAACCTCTGTAGAAGCAAGCTTTGCAGAGTTGATACCAACAACCTCTCCGTTCATGTTCAGAAGAGCACCACCACTGTTGCCAGGGTTGATTGCTGCATCTGTCTGGATCAGGTTTGTAGCAGAATTACTGTCGCTGTCATAATCGCCAACTGTATCATCAGAATTCAGCTGACGGTTCTTGGCACTTACAATACCGGTTGTTACGGACTGGCCATAACCAAGAGCATTACCGATTGCAATAACCTGGGCACCAACCTTCAGATCATCAGAATTACCGATAGTTGCAACTGTAATTGCATCCATTGTGTCACTGTCAATATCATCCAGGGAAACTGCTACAACTGCAAGGTCTTTCTCGCTGTCGTAACCTTTTACCTTAGCTTCACATACTGTACTGTCACAGAAACCAACTGATAAGGTGTCAGCTCCTTCTACTACATGATAGTTGGTAGCAATCAGAAGCTCTGTATCGTTCTTGCCGATGATGATACCGGAACCGCTTCCCTGAACCTCCTGCTCCTGTGATGGGGCATAAGCACCATACTGACCAAACATTCCATAGTAACTCTGAACCTCTTCTACGGATTTCGTTGTAATGGAAACGATGCTTGGCATTGTCTCTTCTACAATATCTGATACATCAAGGCTTCCCTTTGCTGTACTCTCATCTTTGCTCTCATCCTTGGAATCAGAATCCTCAGATTTCTTCTCTGATTTCAAAAGTTCAACCTTATCTCCACTAGCTGCCTGTACGCTCTGCTCATAACCGGTCAGATAACCAGCTCCTATATATGTTCCTGTTGCAAGACCACCTGCCAGCACTGCGCAAAGGCTAATGCTTGCTGCCTTTTTAATTTTTCTTCTTAATTCTTCATTTCTATTCTTCATGATAAAAGCCTCCTTTAGAAACTCCTTTATGTTCTCTTTCATTTGATAGTTCACAGTATAGGGATAATTTGTGTTCTCTTTGTGGGAAAAATGTGTTTAAACTGTTAAATTCCGCCTATTATCTTATCATGAGAAAACCCGGACTGCAAGGCAATCCGGGCAAAGGGGTAATCTATATTTATTTATTCGGCATGATCCAGAATTTCATGGTCGGATAACTAAGAACAACCTGAACCAGAATGTTCACCACATTTGCAAGTGTAGGTGCAAGAGCTTCTGAAACACCGATATTTACGAAAAAGCTCTGGCTGTAAGCCGGAAGTGCTGCGGATACAAGAACCAGCACGACTGCAAGCACGATATATTTAGGCACAGCCTTTTCGAATGCAGCATTTGATTTAAAAACCAGATTCTTCTGTACAAAAAAGTTTACGGTCTGGGCTGCTGCAGTTGCAACCAGAAAGCTCAGGAAGCCGCATAAGCCCAGATTGGACTCAATATTGTCTGCGTAATTAAATACCAGGAATTTAAATGGAGTGGCTGCAAAGCTCTTGAAAATGAAACCGGTACACAGCCACATGATTACAAAGTTTGTGATGGTCGCACAGTTAGATAATACATTGAATTTAATAAACTCCCAGATATTCGGATGATCTGCGATTAACTGTTTTATTTTTTCCATAAAGGTTCTCCTCCTATTTCTGCCCTTCCAGCTCTTTCTCATACTTTTTATTCAGCTTCCGGTTTCTGAAAAATCCACTGATCACTTTTCCCATTCCACTGAAATGTCCGTTTACAACCTTCAGAAGTCCTTCCACCATTTCCATGGAAACCATACCGCCGGTCATCTTGGCAATCGCACGGAATGGCATATTGTACTGGAACAAAGTGTTCAGATCCGGAATTCCTGCTGCCTCACTCTTTTTCAGCTTTTCGCCCAGCTTCTTACAGATGAAACGGGCAATTCCGCTTTTCGCGTAATACATCTGGCAAAGGGCATCGTTCATACCAAGCTCACCGCTCCAGCTTCCGTCCGGAATGGAATGTCCAAGGATAGTCTCGTACTCCTCATTTCCAACCTGCTGGATCTTTCCATTCACATAAGAGGTGACACGATTGGTATAATAAGGCATTACCTCAGTGGTTCCAATAATGGCAAGCTTATCCTGAAGACGGATATCCACGCAGCTTGCACCGATCATAATGCTGTAAACGCCGCCTTCTACCTCCCATTTATTTGTCTTCATATTCCAGTAACGGAATGTCTTGTCGTCAAACTTAATGGTAACTGTTTTCTCCTCGCCTGCCTTTAAGAATACCTTGGAAAATCCCTTCAGTTCTTTCACCGGGCGGAAAACCTTTGCTCCCGGAAGTCCTACATAAAGCTGGGCAATCTCCGCACCGTCATATTTTCCGGTATTGCGAAGGGTAAAAGTCACACCATCCGGCTTCACCTGAAGATTATCATATTCAAATGTAGTGTAGGAAAGACCGTATCCAAATGGATAATTTACCGGCACACCGGCTGTATCAAAATAACGATATCCTACGTAAATTCCCTCTCTGTACTCTGAATTACGCTCCTGGGACGGATAATAATTGTAAGAAGGAGTATCCTCATATTTCTTAATGTAAGTTTCAGCAAGCTTTCCGGATGGATTGACTTTACCGGAAAGAATATCAAGCACTGCGCCTGCACCGGCCTGTCCCATTAAAGCAGTGTGAAGCAGGGCTTTAAAATGATGGTGCCACGGCATTTCGATAACAGAACCAGCGCTGATAATACCAACCATGTTTGCATTTGCTTTTGCCAGCTCCTGGATCAGGTTGATCTGGTTCTGGGGAATGCGAAGGTGTTTGCGGTCAAGCCCCTCTGTCTCGCTTTTCTCGTTCAGTCCAAAGAAAAACAGCACTACATCAGAACGACGGGCAAGATCTACGGCCTCTTTTTTCATGGCTTCATCTTCTTTACCATCGCGCTGATAACCGCGGACAATCCCGGTTACAGAAATTCCGCTGGTCTCCAGCATGTCTTTGATAGAATCTACCCTTGTGGAATTTACCATGGATGAGCCTGCACCCTGATATCTTGGCTCAAAGGCAAAATCACCGATTATGGCAGCCTGTACCTTTTTCCCTACAGGAAGGATCCCGCCTTCGTTTTTCAGAAGGACTGCACTGTTTTCACAGGCAAGACGGGCAAGCTTATGATGCTCTTCATGGAGAGCTTTTTTGTCGGCCACTTTTTTGTAATGCTTTGCGTTCTCAGAGGTGGTGAGTACCAGGTCAAGAAGCTCATCTACACGCTCATCAATGTCTTTTTCGCTGATCTTACCACTCTCTACACTGGCGAGAAGCTCTCTTGCAGCATCCAGTCCAGGTGTAGGCATTTCCAGTGTGGAACCATTTTTCACACCAAGAGAATGGTCGTTGGAAGCGCCCCAGTCTGTGATCACAGAACCCTCAAAGCCCCACTCGTCACGAAGAATATCTTTAAGCAAATGCTCATTCTCATTTGCATATATACCATTTACCTCGTTATAGCTGCTCATAACAGTTTTGGCACCGCCCTCTTTAATGGCGATTTCAAATCCGGTAAGATAAATCTCACGAAGTGTTCTCTCATCTATCACTGCGTTCATTGCCATACGGCGAAGCTCCTGACTGTTTACCGCGAAATGCTTTGCACAGGCTGCCGCACCGGTACTCTGCACACCACGGATAAATGCAGCTGCCATTTTTCCGGAGAGATATGGATCCTCGGAAAAATACTCAAAATTACGTCCGCAAAGCGGATTTCTCTTAATATTCAGTCCCGGTCCAAGGAGAACGTTCACATCCTCTTCCATGGATTCCTCTCCAAGGGCTACGCCTACCTCCTGTTCCAGCTCTTCGTCCCAGCTGTTTGCCATTGCGGCAGCTGTGGGAAAACAGGTTGCCGGTACTGCCGGATTGATTCCCAGATGGTCTCCCGCCCCAGCCTGTTTACGTACACCGTTTGGTCCGTCAGAACAGAAAATCGCAGGGATATCCAGACGTGGAAAATCTCTGGTCTGCCACTCGCTTTTTCCACTGAGAAATGCGGCTTTTTCCTTCAACGTCATGTTATCTATGATATTCTGATATTTCATGCTTGTGATTGCTCCCTTCTATATTGCCATAAATATAACACAACCCCGCCTATAAAAGGCGGGGTTGGCACAAACTGTCAATATATTGCATAAGATGCATTTTACATCCTGACCAGCTTAATAAAAAAAGAAAAGCAGAGAATTTTTCATCTCTGCCTTTCTGCTTACATTGCATAATACTATTTCACGATAACCTTACATTTAACTGTTTTCTTACCTGCTTTTACAGTAATTACAGCTGTTCCTTTTTTCTTTGCAGTAATTTTACCTTTTTTATCTACCTTAGCAACCTTGGTGGAGCTGGATTTGTAGGTGATCCGTTCTTTACATGTCACTGGTTTCAGAACCGGCTTCAGTATGTATTTCTGGTTCTTCTTTAATCTTATTGTTTTCGGTACACCTGTGATCTTTGAAGCTTTTACTGCAGTTTTCTGCACTTTTACGGTAACAGTTTTCTCATAGCCGCTTTGCAGGACTATGGTAAGAGTAGCCTTACCGGTTTTTTTACCTGCGGTAACAGTGATGATATTTCCATCTGGCTGAATTTTTGCAGTCACAATCTTATCATCATCAGAATAGCACTCTCTGACATGGTCTCCCTTTGCAAGTCCGGTTACCTTCAGACACTTTGTACTCTGTCTTCTCTTCAACACAATACTGGTCTGGCTTACCTTCATTGTAGGACTCAGTTGTCCTTTTGTATACTCTGTTTCTTTCTCGCCACAGGCACTGCAGGTACGTTCCTGAATTTCTTCCTGATCTATCGTTGCTTCCTGGATCACTTTCCAAGGTGAAAACTTATGTCCGGTTTCTTTTGTAAAAGATGTTTTTATATCTCCGCAATTTTTGCAGCGATACTCCTCCTCTCCGGGAGTTGTACACGTTTCCTTTTCGTAGAAGGACAGTTCCCACTTGTGGCCGGTGGCCGGAATTGTCTCCTTCTTAGTCTCATAACATCTCTTACATGTATAAGTTTTTTCTCCCGCACTTTCACAGGAAGCCTCTTTTGTTATAGTTCCTCTGTCCCAGTCATGACCAAGCACTGGCAGCTCAGCAGTATAATAATCACCGCAGAACTGGCAGATTTCTTCACTCACACCTGCAGATATACAGCTATTAGGCTGTTTACAATAAGAAATATAATGGTGCATGTGATTTGGATTATAGCCATAATATAAATTTGTGTGAGAATCACATATATACTGTTTCTGCCACTTGCTGCTCTTAGCATAACAGCGGATGCTTCTCAGCTCAGCACAATCCTTAAATGCATTATTTCCTATATATGACACACTTTCCGGAATTTCTATAGTTTCTAATGCGCTGCACTTGCTAAATGCAAAATCATTCATCCCTGTCAGGCCTTCTGAAAGCTTTACACTTGTCAGACCTGTACAGCCATAAAAAGCACCGCTTCCTATTACTGTTACGTTTTTCGGAATTGTAATATTGGTGAGACTGCTGCAATACTGAAATGCCTGTACTCCGATTTCTGTTGCACTTTCCGGAATCTTTATTTCTGCAAGACCGGAGCAATTAAAAAATGCATGTGCCTCTATACTTTTTACGCCTTCAGGAATATTAATACTGGTCAGTTTACCGCAATTCTCGAATGCACTGGCACCAATACTATTTATACTCTCCGGAAGTGTAACACTTGTTAAGCTGCCGCATTCAGAAAATGCACCATCGCCTATACCTGTCACACCAGCTGTGACAACTACACTTGTCACCTTTCCGTTCCTGGCAAAAGCATCAGCTTCTATAATTCCGGTTCCGCTGATAACCAGCTTGCCATCCTCTGATAATGTATAGGTAATATTGGAAGCATCTTCGTTATCTTCTACATCTGCAAAAGCCGTAACTGTCTCTGCGGTCTCTTCTGTCAGTTCCTCTTCTGCTTCCAGTCCAACAGCCTCTTCCATACCTGATTCATCTACAAACAGCTCCTCAGACATTATCTCGGAAGAAAAATCAGAAGCACCCACTGCCAGCGCAGATCCATCTACACTTGTTATCGCTAACAATACTGCCGCTGCTAATGCTACTCTTTTGTTTTTCATATTCCATACCTCACGATCAGAAATTCGGGAACAGATTGTTCATTTCAGTTGAAATTCTATGTCCGGCATAGGTTCCCGGAATAGTGTAGCTGCAACCTTTTAAGAATGTATTGAAAATACTATTGACACTTCTTTGCTCTCTGTATGATGGATCGCTTCCGAATAAATCTCTCAGCTCATCTGTATAGTTAAAGCTGATATATCCGTCTCTCCGGATCTGGGAACATGTGGTAGTTCTCTCGTATGCCAGTGCGCTCTTATTATTCCACATAGTTAAATACAGATAACATCTGTCACTGTTCTCATATATTGTCATCTGAATGATTCCCTTGGTAGCACCCTCCATCAATTCTGTAAAGCAGATGGTTCCTTTGCTTTCATTGTATTGAACCACCATATTAAAACCGCTGCCTAACTCTTTGGCAATACAATATTCACCGTCAGACAGGAAATTCACGCTCTTTATTTCTCTGGCCAGTTTCTCAAAAGGTGTTTCATTTATCTGTACAGAGCCCTTTACAGTAACTGGTATGTTATAAACTTCTTTATTAAAATTACTGTAAATCTTAATATTAGTTGTGCCCGCTTTTTTACCGGTTATTGTAATATAATCAGGGAAGCCCTCTGCTTTTCCCCACTTTCCGGTCGCTATGTCAGAATCAGCGATGTTAAAATAGACGGTGCCTACTGTAGGATAGTAGTTTACTTTAATTTTCGCTGAGCTGCCTACGCCATCAATTGTAACGGATTTCTTGTCAGCAGTTAAAGCACGCTTTACCTGAACAGTACATTTTAATTTCTTTGAACCTGCTTTTACTGTGATCGTTGTCTTTCCTGGTTTCTTTCCTCTCACCACACCGGATGAAGAAACAGACGCGATGGAAGAGTTTGCTGATTTCCATTTCAGTTTTCCTTTTTTGCCGGAAACCTTCAGTTTGACAGTTTTTCCAACATAGATTCTTGCAGTCTTCTTATTCAGTTTAGGTGCTGCGTTAGCAGATACCGGCATTAACAGCATAACTGTTAATATGCTGAACAGCAGCAGCAGGGATAATTTCTTCAGCATTCCTCCCTGTGATCCTTTTGAAGTTGCTCTTTCTTTTTTCATTTCATTCCTCCCGTTTGATTTTCTGTCTCTTCAGATTGTTATAATCTGTCAGACCGTCATTAAAGCATAGTACCAAACGGAGGAAAAAACAATTACCTGCCTGCATAGTATCAGGATAATTTTATTTTTTTAACGTCTCATTCATACTTCCCATGCGGTATCCCTGGAGATCCATGGTTACGTATGTGAAGCCATATTCTTTGAATGCTTTCACGATCTGGTCGCGGTTCTCCAGGACTTTCTGGAGTTCATCCGGCAACACCTCGATTCGCGCCAGTGTGCCGTGGATGCGGACACGCAACTGATGAAAGCCAAGATCAAGAAGCAGCTGTTCTGCTTTATCTACCATGCCAAGCTTCTCCTTCGTGATAGTCTCGCCGTATACAAAACGGGAAGAAAGACAGGCGAAGGACTGTTTCTCCCAGGTGGGAAGTCCAAGCTCTTTGGACAGGGCGCGGATGTCTTCTTTATATAATTCGCTGTGGCGCAGCGGGCTCTTAACCCCAAGCTCTGCAACTGCCTGCAGCCCCGGTCTGTAATCGCCGTTGTCATCCATATTGGAGCCCTCTGCCACTGCATTCAGCCCCTCTTTTCTGGCAATGTCCCAGATTTTCTCAAATAACTCTTTCTTACAGATATAGCAACGATTGGCAGGATTCTGACAAAAGCCCTCAATTTCCAGTTCCTCAGACTCTACTGTAATATGGCGAATTCCCTCTTTTTCACAGAAAGTTTTCGCCTCTTCCAGTTCTCTCTTCGGAAAAGAACAGGACATGGCAGTTATTGCCAGACATTTATCTCCCAGTACATCGTGGGCAGTTTTCAACAGGAATGTGGAATCCACACCGCTGGAAAAAGCTACAGCCACGCTGCCAAGGCTGCGTAAGTATTCTTTTAAAGTTTCGTATTTATTCTGCTGCTCTTTGGTTGCAGTGATTTCGCTCATATGATTGTCCTCCTTTGACAAGTTGGGTGCTATTTGGTGGGTTCATGTTACTACAGAATCCCCAGTATGTCAATCGGATTAGTTGTGTTTTGGCTTAAGTATGCCTTTCCAATGCCCGCACTTTTCTGTAAAATGTAGATCTGGAGCCAATTTTTGTCCTTTTCATAGCTTCTTCTACGGTGATCAGTCCTGCTTTAAGCTCTTGATTTACCTGCCGAAGAACTTTTTCGTCAACTTCTACGGGCTTTCTGCCAGTATACTTCCCATTTTTTTTCGCCTGCTCAATGCCCGCTCTTCTCTTTGATGCATATTCACGTCTTTCAAGAATTCTCTGAGTTACTGCCACAGAAACCATTGCTGACCGCGCTATCATACCCACTAATACGTCACCATCCTGGCTGACAATATCCACACCATTTGTTACTGCAGTAAAAATATTATCCGCAAACCCTGCTGTAGTATCGCCAATTTGCTCCAGTGAATCCACAATAACTCTATCCCCATATTGTAACGCGGGTAATCTTTCAGGACTGAACGCTTCTACGATTGGTGACTCTCGCCTTCTTTCAACGATTAAATTATCATTTGCAGCTCTCATAGTGGTTCTGAGCAGCCATTCAAAACGATCATAATAGTCCAGACCGACCGATTCAAGGATTTCCCATAAATCCTCCCGGTTCTCAGAGGGCGTTCTTTCCGTAATAAAAACTGGTATATAATTCACTCGGTAATAACGGTCCAGCCGAAGCTCCATATCAATTCCCGGAAGGCCCTGAAACACACTTGCCGGAAGTCCGTCAATAATGTCCCAATAAGGAATTATCACATACTGAAAATTTTCTTCATCAAACTCCTGATAATCAATCTGAGCCACACTGATTTTTTCGCCGTTCTTCATAACTGCTTTAATTATTCCTGAATTCACATAGGAAGGAGTTCCCGTAAGCGGTTTAGTAATTCTGTTTCTTGGCTTCCAGTCTGATCGCACTGCCTGCATGTTTTCACCTCCCGCATTTCAATGATAAACGAATTTATTATATGATATGAGTGTCAAAAGGTTTTTTGACACTCATTTGATACCCGGATTGCTACGCAACTACGTTGCTCCCGCAATCCTCAAAATATTCGAAATCCGCTGATTTACTCCGTAAATCGCTACTTTCTCATATTTGGCGTGTCCCAAGTTCAAAAGCCTTATCGTGCAAGCACGAACAGCTTTTTGACCTTTTGACACTGGTATCATTATATGCATTAAGCAATATTTTTTCATACCTCTGTTCAAGGATTGTTTTATAAAAAAACCTGCGCTTTTCGCTGATGTTTTCTACTGTGTCAATCAATTTGTTAATTTTCTCTAAATCAATTCTTTTTACTATCCTGACCAGTGCTTTATTACACTCTTCGAATGCCAGACTTGATATAATTTCATAATAGGAGCTTCTCTTTCCCATATACTTTACCTGCGATGTTGGAAATTTATAAATATGCTTATCTATTTCTTCCTGACTTCCCAGAACAGCATCTATTTTTTCATCTGAATTTAACTGGGGAAACAGACTGGAGCCATTGTCAAAAACAGGTGAAAGTCTGTACATATTATCTTTTTTAATAAATCCCCAGTTACTTCCATGACGATCAAAATTGGCAATAAAAGCATCTACGATAAACATATCCCAGAACAGATTAATAGTCTGATTAACATCTGTAAGCTTTACATTAGCCTGCAACATCCCAATAATATCTTCATAAGAATACTGGTACTTCTCTTTGTCTTGTTCCAATGAACTTTCTCCCACACCATTAAATGGTACAAATATTTCATCTTCTCCAAGGAAATCCTGTATTACCACAATGTTCTCGCCTTTATATATTCCCAGAAATGTTTCCTGTGTTTCGATTCCAAGCAAACTGAAAATATGGCTTCCCAAATATTCCGATACATGATTAAAACGCAAACCCTCTCTGGAATTTTTTTGAAACTTAACAAGGTATGGTTTTTCATTTATAAGAATGGATTTTTTTCTTTCTGCACCAGAATAAAATCTGTTTCCATCTGGATATTTCGAATAATCCTCCATGTATTATCACCCCAAATTTATTATATAAGCAGCCTCCCTGTAGTGTCAATAGGTTCATTATTTGTTTTGATACTTTTGATAAGTCACAAAACATAAATCTCTAAGCGCTATATACCAAAAAAAGAAGTCAACATCAACTAATGATATCAACTTCTTTTCATCATCCTTAACTTAAAGGGGCTGTCGGTTAATGCATCTTTCGCGCAGCCAGCCATAACCTCTATTACTCGGTAAACAGTGGTGTAGAATAATATCTGTCACCAGTATCCGGAAGAAGAGCTACGATCACTTTGCCCTTGTTCTCAGGCTTCTTCGCATACTCGATTGCAGCACTTAATGCAGCACCGGAAGAGATTCCAACCAGGATTCCTTCTTTGTGTGCAAGAAGCTTCGCTGTGGCAAATGCCTCATCAGCCTCTGCTTTATAAATCTCATCATAAACCTTGGTATTCAGAACATCCGGAACAAAACCGGCGCCGATTCCCTGAATCTTGTGCGGGCCTGCTTTTCCCTCAGATAATACCGGAGAGGTAGCTGGCTCAAGTGCTACAATCTTCACATCCGGGTTCTGCTCTTTCAGATACTCACCTGTTCCTGTAAGAGTTCCGCCTGTACCAACACCTGCAATGAAGATATCAACCTTTCCCTCAGTGTCCTTCCAGATCTCCGGACCTGTAGTAGCCTTGTGTACTGCCGGGTTCGCCGGGTTCACAAACTGTCCTGGGATAAAGCTGTTCGGGATCTCTGCTGCAAGCTCACTTGCCTTGGCAATAGCTCCCTTCATTCCCTTGGTTCCATCAGTAAGAACCAGTTCTGCGCCGTATGCTTTCAGAATGTTTCTGCGCTCAACACTCATGGTCTCCGGCATGGTAAGAATTATTCTGTAGCCCTTGGCTGCTGCAATAGACGCAAGACCAATTCCTGTATTTCCAGAAGTTGGCTCGATAATTACGGAGCCTTCTTTCAGAATGCCCTTCTGCTCTGCATCCTCGATCATAGCCTTGGCGATTCTGTCCTTAACGCTTCCTGCCGGGTTAAAGTATTCCAATTTCACAAGAACGGTAGCTTCCAGTCCAAGCTCCTTCTCAATATTTGTAACCTCTACAAGTGGGGTGTTTCCAATTAATCCAAGTGTTCCCTTATAGTATGCCATATCCATTCCTTTCCCGGCGCCTCCGCCTGTTTACTTCTGCAAAATCAATTGTCCTTATTTCTTATTGATTTACTTGGTTATTTATTTGATAAATGGATAATACCACCATTAACCCACTATGTCAATAGGTTTTCAGGATTTATTTTTCATCCTCCACAATCTCACATACAATCTCATATGCATCCTCCAATGCATCCAGAGCCTCAGTCAGCGTATCAAGCTTTCTGTCATCCACTCCATCATCTTCATACTCCTGGATCAGCTCTGAAAACTGATTCTTCAGCTCTTCCATGTAATCTGCCACCTGCTCTAATTTTTCCTCTTTCTCAAGTATTTCTGATAAATCAATGATTTTTCCCATAATATAATTTTCTCCTTTTTCTGTATTCTGCCATGTCACTATATTTTCTTTGAGCGTGTTTAATCAACTTGTCTGCTCATTATATAATTCTTTAAACATCTCCAGATATTCCTGTTCCACCGCTGCAAACGACCTAACCGTATAATCCAGTTTAAAATGCAGCTTCGGAGCCTCCCCCGACTGTTTGTCTTCCAGAAGAACCTCTAAATCATACCAAAGAAGGTCATCGTCGATTTCTTTCAAACGCCGGCCTTCTTCGTCTGTCAGACCGCTTCCCAAAAACTTCTCATAAATCACCTGCAAAAGCTGATCTTCCACTTCCCTGTATCGTGGCATCTCCTGCTTCAGCGGACGCGGCACATCTGACATATAACATTCACTTGCATCATGCAAAAGGCATGCCAATGCCTGGCGCTTGGAATAGCCCCGCCCCAGCGCCTCCTTCGCGCAGCAAATACAATGCTCCCCGACAGACCAGAAAGAACTCACATGTCCATTTCCCCGACAGATCAGGGGCAACGCATGCGCAATGTCCAGAATATCTATTTTCTCCGCCTCCGGATGCACCGGATCAAAATGTTTTCTCGTGTATGTGGTTATGTAACTCATAGGATGCCTCCTTTGTTGCCTTGGGGAACCGCTATAGGTTCCCAGTATTTATGTTATTTTTTACAACCTGCCTACTATTTTTCTATAAACATTTCATAGAAAAACATTAAATATTCACTTCAAAAATCACAATCCTCTCCCGCGGATTTTCCCCGTCGAACAGGTCACGGCAGTCGATTTCATCTACGAACATTAATTCATCCACTGTCATCAGATAAGAAATGTATTCGTCTTGTGGATAATAGAAAAACAGCAGCAGTTCCCTGGAGTTCTCATAACAGGAAGCAGTTACTGCGGCGATCACTTTCCTGAGGATCTCAATGGAAAACGGGTTGAAGAAAAAGACACGGTCCACTTCCGTGGGAACCTGATAATGCTCCGCGTTTTCCAGCAGAAATACGGTGCGCTCACCGGAAATCCCACTCTTTTTATTCTCACAGGCTGTTTCAAAAATCCTGTCATCGTACTCAATTCCGATAGCATGGCAGCGTGTCTGATACGCCATAAAAAGCTCCACGCGGCCTTTGCCGCAGCCGTAATCCAGAAGCACATTCTTCTTGCGGATATATCCGCTGTTTGCCAGACGCTCCAATACGGAATAAGGCGTTGGCTCGTAAGGATAACGGTACTGATCCGATCGGGAATCATCCCGGCCGGTGGTCCTGATTTTCAGAAGTTTGTCCCACCTGGTTTCACTTGTATTCATCCTACTGCTCTTTTCTTTTTCTTGCAAGATACTCATCCAGTTCTTTCTTGATTTTCTCCGGAATCTCCCTTGCAACCGGACACACTGCTGCATTTGCAAAACGTTCTGTAAACTTCACCAGAAAATCAATATCCCACTGAAGCTGCTCCATGGACATAACATCCTTCACATCGTATCGGCAATGAATTGGTGCCACATTGGAGTTGGCAATTCTGGCAAAGGAGAGTGCCGGAATCCCGCTGTCTGCAAAAGGTGTAGAATCACTGGAATATACTCCGGTCTTTGCCTCAATTGGAAAACCGATTTCTGCTGCCATGTAAGAAATATAATGTGCCAGCTTGTCCTCTGCAGAAACACAGGAGATAAATTTGCCCATGTAGGTTCCAATCATATCCAGGTTAATGTTCAGCACTATTTTGTCCAGTTCCTCTTTATGCTCCTTCACATATGCCTTGGAGCCCAGAAGTCCTCGCTCTTCGCTTCCACAGAATAAGAAACGAAGGCCGTAGTTCAACTCTTTTCCCTTCAGCTGTTCCATAATTCCAAGCAAGCCTGCGCAGCCACTCATGTTGTCATAAGCGCCGTGAGATAAAGAAGTGGAATCGTAATGGGCACTAAGCACAATAAACTCGTCCCGTTTGCCAGGAAGCTTGGCAACTACATTGTGGGATTCCCCGTCATATTCTTTCTGGGAAACCTCCAGGCGAATCTTTTTCACCTTATTTTTCACCAGCTCTACTGCCTGGCTGGAATGGATCATGACACAAAGAACCTTCCGTTCTTCTCCTACAACCGCCTCGCGCAGATCGCGCTGGTCAATATCCGTATTTGGATAATACATATTTCCGTACTGGAAAATAATTCCCTTTGCTCCTGCTTTCATCAGGTCCTGGTAAACAAAAAATCCCACTCCCTGAGTGTCCATCAGTACAATTTTATCTTTCGCGCCTGCTATGGAAACAGGATCAGTTCCCGGCATATAGTAAAGCTCTCCTTCTACGCTGCCGCTGCCACAACAGTTAAACGCCTTACAGGTAATTTCCTTCCCATCAGCAAACAAATGGGCACTCTCAATATCTCCCATGGCAACCCGGAAAGACTCCAGATGAGCGGGCACGCCCAGTGCCTGACACTGATCCTTCAGAAATTCTGCAACCTGCTTCTCCTCTCTGGTGCCACTTGCGTGGACGAAATCGGTAGATTTAAAAATATTGATTAAATTCATGATGGTTTTCTCCTTTGTGAATTGAAGATAAAACCTCCGGTTCTCAGAGTATCCCTGAGAACCGGAGGTTTGCTTTTATAAAAATACCCTTAATCGTGATTTGTTTCCCTTACTTAAATTTAGTTTTCGGTTACATTTGCTCTTTTTTCAAGTTCTCTTTTTAATCTTTGAATTTCTAATTCAGCCGCATCTGCTCGTTCTTTTTCCGCTTCTGCCCGCTTTTCAGCTGCGTCAGCTCGTTCTCTTTCTCTCTGTGTATTTCGTCTTTCAGCCTGGATGTCCATTTTCTCCATATTTTCAAACAAATAACCCATTCCACGACCTCCAATCTCGCCCATCATCTCTCTTGCCTCGTCCACGGGCACATTCATCTTTATTAGTAAAGTCCATAAAATCTTCTTATAAATTTCTTTTATCGTTTCCGGCGCATTGCTATAAATAGAATTGACAAGCTCCTCTGATACCTTTCGGAAAGCTTCGCAATCCTCCGGTGTCTGTATTTTATTAATCAGCATAACCAGAGACATCTCATCCCGCTTCATGCTGAGTTCTTCATTTGTATATTGACTGACACTTATTACCTCATAGGAAAAATCTGGGATGTATTTTTCCATCTGTTCCGCAAACTCAATCCGATCTTTCAGGTGCAAATCAGCAGTCCATTTCCTGGTTCCTTCATAATAAACAAGGGGAACAATCAGCGGGTACCGGAAACTCCTCCGCTTGCTGCTGTCCTTCACCTTCTTATTCTGCATTTCCTTGTAGTCCTGCCAGATCACAGTCATGTATCGGAGAAGTTGCATTGCAACATCATAATCGATGTCACTTTTATGTTCTATTAGGGAAATCACATAGACTTCCTTTCTCAGTGTTCCATCGGCATCCCGAATATATACCTTCTTAATCGTATCTGCCTCATATTCTACACCTAGAAATGCCCGGTATTTGTTGGATACATCCCTGATATCTTCCGGTCTGACATTTGCAAACAATGGAATATTCGTATAATTTCTCAAAAACTGGCTGGCAAGTGTATCGTTTTTGAAAATCTCACGACTGTTCACATCTCTTGTATGCAGCTCTGGACGGTAAACCGTGTCTCTTTTTCTTTTGTTCTGTGTCTTTCTGCTCATTTTTCCTCCTTACGCAGGAAACGCTTCACAGATCAAAAGATATCTACAAGTTCATAGTAACACGCACAAATTCAGAATACAAGTTCTACTTATTCCAATATTTGTTAAAAAATGGCCATGCGAACCCACTCGCACAGCCATCTATATCTCTTACCATATTCCCTTTCATCAAACAAACGGATTATAAAATCTTCCCCATCGTATAGTCACCGTCAGACTGACCACCAGCAGTGCCACGCCAATTCCAAGTGCCACGAAGTCCCTTTTCGCAAAAGGTCTCTTCATATACCATGTTCTCTTCTTATCCTTCCCGAATCCACGTAACTCCATAGCATTGGAAATCGTATCGATCCTGTTCAGACTGGTGAGGATCAGAGGCAGGAGAATATTCACCGAATTCTTCAGCCGGGCAAAAAAGCGCTCATTTTTTCCAAGCTCCACGCCTCTGGCCTGCTGAGCCTGGCTGATGCTGTGATAATCACGCTGGATATCCGGAATATAACGAAGAGCAATTGCTACAGAATATCCCACCTTATAAGAAATTCCAATACTGTTAAGGCTGGCAGCAAACTCACTTGGGTTAGTTGCCGAAATAAACAGGATTGCAACAGGCAGCGCAACAAAATATTTCAGAGAAATATTCAGCATATAAAACAGCTGCTCAGCTGTCAGGTCATACCGCCAGAATAAATGAGCAAGCACATGTCTGGTGCCGTACAATGTGGTTCCCTGGTCAGGATCAAACAGGAAAATAAACAGATTGTTCAGCAGCAGGAATACCAGCATGAAAATCATCATAAACCGCACTTCACGGAACTTTATCTTACTCAGCTTAAACGCTGCAAGACTCACTGCAAACAGCCCTAACAGCACCCAGGTATTATAAGTAAGCATGCTTGCAAAGGTAAACAGCAGAAAAAAGGCCAGCTTAGTAGTTCCAGTCAGTTTGTGGATCACGCTCTCCCTTGGCAGATAATTCAATACTGTCTTAGCAGCCATGACTTCTCACCTCCCTGTCCTCCTCAATAAAGCGCCGTACAAACTCCTCAGCCGGACTGATTCCCAGCTGATTAGCCAAGGTAAAAAGACTGGTCTCCTTCAACGCTGCCCAAGAGATCAGTTCAGGATCACACAGCACCGCAGCAGCACTCCTGTCTGCGATCAGTCTGCCGTCAGCAAAAACCAGTGCACGGGGTGTATACTCCAGCATCAGGTGCATATCATGGGTGATCATCACAACCGTTACCCCTTTTTCATTCAGCCCGCGAAGGAACTCCATAATCTCTGTATAATGACGGAAATCCTGTCCGGCTGTAGGTTCGTCCAGAATGATCAGTTCCGGATCCTGTACCAGCACACTGGCAATGGTAACACGCTTCTTCTGTCCGAAGCTAAGTGCGGAAACCGGCCAGTTACGGAATGGAAAAAGTCCGCAGACCTTCAATGTTTTCTCCACTTTTTCCCGGATTTCTTCCTCGCTTTTTCCCATGTTGCGAAGGCCAAGTGCAACCTCCTCAAAAATCATGGTCTTGGAAATCATCTGATTTGGATTCTGCATAACATATCCTATATGCATTGCCCTGTGGCGGATATTCTCCTGCAGGAGATCCTTCCCCTGGAAAAGAATTTCACCCTGATCCGGTGTCTCGAAACCACAGACCAGCTTGGAAAAAGTAGATTTCCCGGCGCCATTTTTCCCTACAATACTCACCATTTCACCCTTATGAATAGTGAGGGATACATCTCGTAAGGTCTGCTTACCTTTCTCATAACCGAAGGTAAGATTCTTCACCTCAAGCAATGGCTCCCGTTCTTTCTCCGGCTCTGCTACCGGACGAGACCAGAACCAGTCTGTCATTTTCTTTTTGTCCGACTCATCTATAATAACAGAATCAACGTGTGCAGGCTTCTTCACAGGAACCAGCTCCACGCCGGCATAACGCAGTGCGGTAAGATAAAGAGGCTCACGAATTCCGTTTTCCTCAAGAAGTCTGGTGGACAAAAGCTCATTCGGGTGAAGGTCTGCCAGAATTCTGCCCTCCCCCATAAGAACTATACGGTCTACATCGCGCCACAAAACATCCTCCAGACGATGCTCAATGATCACAACCGTAGTGTCTGTTTTTTCCTGGATCTCATCGATCAGTTCAATAGTCTGCTTACCTGTAGCCGGGTCCAGGTTGGCCAGCGGCTCATCAAACAACAGGATTTTTACCTGGTCGACCATTACACCAGCCAGGCTGACGCGCTGCTTCTGCCCTCCGGAAAGCTCATGGGGCGCAAAATCCAAATGATCCTGGATTCCGACCAGCTCTGCTGCATGACGGGTAATCTCATGCATTTCATCCTGGGGCATACAGCTGTTCTCCAATGCAAAGGCGATATCCTCGCCAACAGTCAGCCCTATAAACTGACCATCCGGATCCTGCAGCACAGTTCCCACATGTGCGGAAAGCTGAAAAATACTGCTCTTTGGCGCATCGACACCATCCACCATCAGTTCACCGGTAAACTCTCCCGGATTAGAGAAAGGATTAAGACCGTTGATACAGCCCGCCAGAGTGCTTTTCCCACATCCTGATGGTCCGGCGATCAGAACCCGTTCCCCCGGGTAAATATCCAGATTAATATCTTTCAGCGTAGGCTTTTTCTGTGCCCTGTACTGAAAGGAAAAATTTTTAAAAGAAATTATAGGAGATTTTTTCTCAGTCATATAATACCTCTAAAATAAGATTTATAGCTTTATATCTCATACCATCTCAACAGGATAACACGAATTCCCTGAATCTACAATAAGATTTCTCAGTAAACAAAAGATCTTTTGCAGTACATATGAAAAAGCCCCGCTGCAGGCTTATATCCATAATCCAGATTAATTATAAATATAAACCTCAACAAGGCTTTTTGCATATTTCTTTTCGAAATTTTCTGCTCAATTATTCCTGATCCAGAGAACCCTTCTTTGCAATGGTCTTGGTATATGCCAGAATCAGAAGTCCACCAACTACAATACCTGTAATTGCATTGGATACTGCAGCAAATGCTCCCTGAGCAAATACCTTATTCACTGGCTCAGCATAGATCAGAATATCAAGTGCCGGAGCAACCAGAATCCAGCTGAGTGCATGTGCGATCACATTAGCGATTGCAAAGATAACAACCTTACCTTTGCCAAAGTCACCTTCCTGAACCTGAAGTTTCTTTGCGAACAGACCTACCACAATACCTACAACTGCAGATGCGATAACCCAGCTCCACCATGGGCTTCCACCCCAGGACAAGTCGATCAGGGTATGTCCGATGAATCCGATCAGGCAGCCTGCAACCGGGCCGTACATTGCTGCAAGAAGTCCAAGCACTGCATACTGAAGACTGATGTTTGTGTTCGGAACCGGACTTGGAATTGCAACGAATCGTCCCAGCACAAAGAACAGTGCTGCACCAATACCGATGGCTACTACAGTTTTGATATTATTGTTGTTTTTCATAGCTCTTTCCTCCTATGTATTTCTGCTATTCTCTTTCAACAGGTTATAGTATACGCTTTAAAGAAAGAACTTGTCAATGTTACTGTTAATCAGGTGTCATAAAAAGAGCCTGACTGTCAATATTTATATCCTGTATTATAAAGAATTCCTTCCAGTTCCAGATAAATATCCCATTCCTGTCCTTCCAGACCATCTACAGCAGTCCAGCCTTTTACTGCCACAGTGGTTCCATCCTCTGCCTCAGAAGCATTCTGCGTCAGCTGATATGTCCTCTGAGAATCATCACCTGCCAGGATCATTTTTCCAGCTGTCAGCTCAGCTGCCGGTGTATCTGTCTGGAAGCTTCCATTCACACTGATCTTACTTCCGTCCAGAACGAAATTCCAGCCCTCTGGCAGAGCCACTGCACTGC
The DNA here is from genome assembly GCA_934408705.1 of uncultured Blautia sp. Lineage (GTDB taxonomy): Bacteria > Bacillota > Clostridia > Lachnospirales > Lachnospiraceae > Blautia_A. The sequence goes on from CAKRVL010000015.1 coordinate 26,927, forward strand.
TGACATCTGCATCTGATTCATCATAAGCAGTCTCTCCAAGAGATCCATATACCTCCGGGACTGCCTCTGCATCATATTTTCCCTCTGTATAAAGAGGCATTCGGAAAGAACGATAGGTCAGAGCATTATAAGTATCGCCTGATATGGTAAGCTCGAAGCTTAATTCTCCGTTATCAATCTGATCAATATGTGTAGTTTTGGTCAGCCCTGGCACGAACATATCCTTCGGATAGTAATCGCTTCGGTTTTCCTCCGCGTTATGTAAATGAGAGCCGGCAGTGATCCACAGATGATCCTTTGTTCCATCCAGGGAAACCACACCTGAGATCCAGTCTGCGTACCAGTCTGCACCTCGTTCCTTTCCATACTCTGTTACCTGTGAAGCAGTCATATTCTCAGTGTCAATATGGTAAACAACAGCTCTTGAGTATACATTATCTCCACTTACACGATTTTCACCGGCATCACGTTTTACCTTTGCTGTGCCGTTGTCAAAAAGGGCAATATCTCCATTATCCAGAAGGGATACATTATGCTGTGCATAGAACCATTCAAAGTCCTCACCCTCCGGAGTAAAGAAGTATGATTCATATTTATCGCCCCAACCGGCAGGATCTCCCAGAATCCATGCCAGAGATTTATCTTCTTTATTTACCGCCACGATAGCGTCCTTATGTCTGGCAGAAAGTAAGACCAGATCATTCTCTGCATCATAGGCAAGACCATTATTGTGGAACCAGTCAGCTTCCTCACTTCCGTCTGTGTCCATGGATGCAGATTGTCCATCCTCAGGCTCCATAAGCTCCTTCATGTCCAGTTCCCACACTACTTCACCGCTCTTGCGGTCAATTTCTACCACATAATCTTCCACTGTACTAAGATCCGGGCTGTCAGAGGCCACCAGCAGATTACCATCTGGCAGCTCTACGAAATCATGATGCTGACCACCTGGGATCATATATTCTCCATAAATTTTTCCCAACAGATCAGTTTCAATCATACCTTCTTTATAATAACTTGCTTTTAACACATAAGATGCCGGCATAAGAAGATGTCCATTCGCCAGCTGGTGTACCCCAAGAGTTCCACCCATATTAGTATAGAAACGGATATCTCCTGCTCCATCTACAGCATACAGAGAACCCATAGTTGAGCAGATAAATGTAAGATTTGTATAATCATAGCTTTCTTCATTTTTCATCTCAACGGAAATGGTTCCATAGTCAACATTAATATCTTCTGTAGTAACCTGGAATGTGGCAGAGGTTCCGTCATCCAGTGTGATTACAACCTCTGTAGTATCATTATTATAAAGTCCATAAATTGGGACAATGTGATTTTTCTCCGGTTCAAAAGTACCTGTCACATCATTTTCCGGTGACTTTCCCTTTACAGTAATGGTACCGCCACAGGCTTCCTCCGTGGAAAAAATGGCTGCCGCACTTAAAGGAGATGTTCCGTAAGGATTTACAACTATCAGGGCTTCCTCAAGAGAATAACCATTCTGAGCTTCCTGAAGAAGCGCTTCATCTATTGACTTCTGCTGTGCGAAGCGGTCGGTCACTTCCAGCTGCCTGCTCTGGGTTTCTTCGGCAGTCTCTGCGGCTTCTACCTTTTCCTTAGGTGTTACCGCTGTGATCACTCCCACCGCCATTGCCATTGTCATAAATGTTACAGCCATTTCCATAAATTTTTTATTTTTCATGCTGCCCTCCTGTATGATTTCATACTCCTCTGAAGTTATATTTATCCGTTAACCACAGCCAATCATTCTGCCCCATTACATGCTTAACGTCTTCTCACTATAATTCGCAGTGATATTCCTCTGCTTCAAATGCATAATTCAGTTCTAAGCCTTCTGCGCCATCACTGATTTCAAATGCAATCCAGCCTTCATTAGAGCCGAAATTTAATGCGGTTCCTGCCATACGTATCATTCCCAGTTCTGAAATAAAATCATCCTCCATTCTGGTATACTCATTTCCTTCACTGTCTTTCAGCTTCAGATTCGCCCAGTCGAAGTTTTCTTTGCTTCCGTCTTTTTCAATTTTCATTTTTATGAGACAGAAGCTCTTGCCTGCGTCTGCTTCTTTCTTATAATCACTAGTTTCAACACCGGTATAACCAAGGCTTACACTTACATTCTCCAAAGAAGTATTGATTTCCACATCCTCGACAGTAATATTCCAGCCCGCAGCTGGGATCACCTTACCGATATTGGCGCTGTCTGCTGCCTTGGCATCGATCTCTCCATCAGCTGTGTTGCTCTCGCTCTGTGTCTCTGCCTTAGCTTCGTCACCCTCGTTCTCTGTTTCTGCCTTAGCTCCGTCACTCTCGCTCTGTGTCTCTGCCTTGGCTTCGTCCTTGGTGCTGTCCTCTGTGACATCCGCTGCACTCTCTGTCTTCACATCTGCCTGAGTATTCTCTTTACCTGCATCTCCGCAGCCAGTCATCAGGCCAGCTGCCAGAATCACGCCCATCACCTGCATTAATACCTTTTTCTTCATTTTTCTGCTCCTATCTCCTTTATCCTGTCAAATCACTTTATAGTTACACTCTGTTCCGTATCAAAATAGCCATCCTGATACATTACATAAATCTTATACTCATCTGGCTCCAGCCCCTGCAGCGGTACTGAAATATGTTCATAAAATTCCAGGAAATCCTTGTCATACAGCCGCATATCTGTTGTATCATAAATATAGGTATTATTTTTCCCATGGAAGATAATCTGGGAAATCCGATGGTCATAGGTTCCCACATAAAGTACCCTTCCGGTACGGCTGAAGGTAACATTTTCATCACTTAACACCTGCTCCGGTGCTTCCAGATCCGCTCCATCCTCTACCTTTACAGGCTGCAGAAGTTCACCCAGGATATAATCCTCCGGCACCTCCAGCGCTGCCGCCATATCATTATAATCGACTTTCATCTCAAATGCACGATAAAATGTAGCCTTCAGACTGAACTGATTCAGGATTTCTTCTGTATCATAATCAAATTCATAGTTCATTCCTCTTCGGCCGGCTTCATCGCGTTTTCCATGTCCACACATGCCGAAAATATGATTGCTTTCCTCGTCATAAATAGTAGCGGAGGTAATTCCTGACCATATAGTAGGGATTTTCTTAATCTGCTGTACTGTTTTCTCTTCCTCATTCACCGCATAAACCAGAAGATAGGATTCACCTGTATCCTCAAAGTAAGGCAGATCATTTTTCCTCACCTTCACGTAATGATTATCATACATACTGATCTCAACTGTCTGGTCGTTTCCATCCAGATCACAGCCAAGCTGATAAGCAGTATGCTGTTGGAAATGATAAACAAAATCCCCTTCCGGCTGAAGCACATACTTCTCATATTCTGTGCCTTCCCAGAATCTTGGATCGCAGAGGATCCACTGTATTTCTTTCGTAGTCCAGTTCAGCTTGATCACAGATTCCAGGTTACGGGGACTGATAATGATCGTATCTGTCTCCGGCTGATAAGACACTGTATTCAGATGAGCCCAGTCCGTTCTGTCCTCGTAAGAGCTCTGAATAATATCACTCATTACCAGTTCATTTACAACTGCTCCTGAATTTCTGTCCAGCTCCTGAATTTTATCTTCTATATGATTGTCCAGAGAGCTTGTTAAAACCAGAAGATTTCCTCCGGGTACCTTTTCAATTACTTCATGGTGAACTCCACCGGCAACGTAATACATGGTGTAGGCCCGTCCAAGGCAGTCAATTTCATAAAGGCAGGTATTCTGAGGCATATTCTGGGATGGCACATAAGCAGACTTATCAATAGAGATCATTCTGTTATTTGACAGCATAAACAGCCCGTCTGTTTTTTCACCACTCATATACCAGCGAATATCGCCCATACAATCATAGGCAAAAGGATAAGTTGTGCTCAGTCCGGATACAACGGTTAATTCATAAGCAGATTCTCCGCTGATTTTCACCGGCTCGATAGCATCTGTCAGCTTGGCTGGAAGAGCATCTGTCGTGATCCTAATTTCCTGTGAATCCACTACTTCTCCAGCCTCATCCAGAAGCTCAAGCACTACCCTGTTCTCCATTGCCGGATAAAGTCCGATTATTGGTACTCTGTGAGAAACGGCTGCATCCACCTCTCCACTGATATCTGCCGCCTCTGTTTTCCCCTTTACAGTAAAACGAACAGCATATTCTTCAGGTGTGTCAAAAAGCACTACAGCGCTGAGTGGTGATACCTGATACGGATTCTGGATCACCATAGGCTCTTCCCAGCTATATCCATTTTCCTGCTCAGCTGCAAGCTGCTTGTCGATCTCCACGGAAGCAGCCACCATTGTCTTTTCTTCCGGAATTGTAGTTTCAAGATTTTCTGCGGAAGCATCATTCTCTTTTATGGAAACAGGATTCTCCAGCTCCATGGATGCCTTCACCTTCTGACCATAATATCCATAGCTGGGTTTATTCCGCACCTGTGCACCATAAACGCTTTCCTGCCCGGTCAGTACCAGGTAGGTATTATAAATTCCCACACGTTTTTTCCAGCACAAAACTCCAAACAGTACCAGCAGAAGCACAAATATCAGCGACACCATTATCTTTGTTTTCTTTTTCCAATTCTTCATAGCACCAAACATTTTTCAATTCTCCTCATTACTTCTTATATATCACTCTGCCAGCACCGGAAGCTGCATCCAGAAAAGGACTCCTTTTTCCTTATTGTCTGCACCGCAGGTTCCCTTATGCTTAGTTACGATTTTGCGCACCACATACAGTCCGAGACCTACATTCCGTACCTCATTCTCTGAAGTAACCGGCTTCTTCTTCTGGGATGTAGTGTAAAAGCTGTCCCAGATATGCTCCATCTGGTCTTCCCTGATCTGCTCACCATCGTTATAAATTTCCAGGCGTACCTGTTTTTTGTCTCTTTTCAACGTAACACGAATGTATTTTCCCTGCTTAGTATGCTGAAAAGCGTTCATCAGATAATTATTGACAGCCCGCTCCAGATACATGCGATTACCATATACGAAACAATTTGTGTCTATCTCAGACTCCACCTTAATCTCATTTTTACGGAAAATAGCATCGTAACGAAGCAAAAGATATTCTATCAGGTCCGTCACATTTACCCGGCTCATCTCCATCGCACTCATCTGATTATCCAGCATAGAGAAATCAAGAAGCTCTCCCACCATCTTTGACATCTTATCCAACTCCTCATGAATAGAGGAATAATAATAAGAACGATCGATTTTATCTCCTGCAATTTCCAGCATTTCCAGCTGACTGGACACAACTGCCAGCGGAGTTTTCAATTCATGGGAAATATTTGCAACAAATTCTCTCTGGCTTTCCAGCAGCTGATAATCCGATTGCCTGAGCTGATTCTGCATTTCCTTTTCCTTTTTTTTCTGTAATATGTAACTCAGACAGATCATAAATGCCAGAACCAGCATGAAGTACACCCTTGTACCTTTTATTATCTCCAGCACAGATTGTATATCTTTTCTAAGATAAATATAGTATATTTTGCCATTCTGTATTATTTTCCCGCGGAACATCAGCATACGACGGGACTCTTTATTTTGCTTCTCCAGAGTGCCATCCTCTGTGTACATATCAAGCTTACTCTGAATATAATTCTGAGCTCGGTCAGTCTTTAAAGATGCTCTGGACGTATAAATTTGTTGGAAATTTTCATCACAAATCACTGTTTCAAATTTTTCCTTCTGATATTCGCTGAGTATTTCCAGATCATCCTCATTAAGCTCTTCCAGATCCATATCATGAAGATCCTCATACAAATCCCGTATGATTTTCCCCTTCAGCGACGTATACAATGGATAACAGCAGACGCAGTATACACATATGGCTATCGCAAAGGCTATAACCTGGATCCAGAGCTCCCGGCCCTTTTTCCAGAAATCCGATTTAACTTTCATGATTGTCCTCCCCAAAGATATAACCTATACCATAAACAGTCCGTATATAATTACATTCCTCCCCCAGCTTCTTGCGAAGCTGTTTCACCAGAGTATCAATGGTTCGCACATCACCGGTATAATCATACTCCCAAACTGCATCAAGGATAGTATTTCTGGGAAGCGCCACTCCGGGATGCTCCATGAAATAAACCATCAGCTCAAATTCTTTCCGTGTCGTTTCAATATGCTTCTCTTTATAAAAAAGAAGCTGTGCAGTTACATCCGCCTGCAGGTCCTTATATTGCACCATGGTACGCAGCTTTCCTGCACGTTTTAACACTGCTTCAATATGCATTTTTACCAATGATAATGTAAACGGTTTGGTAATGTAATCATCTGCCCCTTTTTCAAATCCACTCATCTGATCTGCCACCGCTGATCTGGCGGACAGGATAATAACAGGAACATCTGAAATTTTCCTGATTTCTTTCAGTACAGTATATCCTGAAATATCAGGCAGCATCAGATCCAGAAGGATCAGGTCTACCCTCTGCTTATTCTCCCGAAAGTATTCCATGGCAGAGCTTCCTGTCAGTTTCTTTTCTACATCGTAATTCTGAATAGTCAAAAAGTCAGAAATTGTCTGTGCTAATTTAGGTTCATCCTCAACAACAAGAATTTCTAATTTTTTCACGGCTCTTTCCTCTCTTATAAATGGTTCTGTCCCACAGAACAAGCCCGGGAACAGTAACCGCAGATTATTTGCTATGATAACATTCAATTTTGATGGAAATATGAGAAAATACAATTTCATTACTATTTTATTACAAAAAATTGAATTACGAAATGGATATTTAAAATTCTTATTTAAAATTTTTTCTTTTTTTCATTTACTACGGTTTACCGAAACCGCTCCCATATAGTATAATGAAGTAATTAAAGAGTTTTACCCGATGGCTCATTGTCCGTGAACAGTATTTATCTGCTCCGAGAACGTATACAGAAAGGAGAAACGGCTTGAACGATCATAAATTTCCCGCCCATCAGGGAACAAGATACATTTTCTATATTCTGATGCTTGCTATTCTGGCATGGTTTCTATTTATGCAGCTTTTCGGTGTTGATGAGAGAACTGCTGACTCTGCTCACGGTTCCATTTTTTATTCCGGCACTTTTACCTGGGAAAAGCCAGACGGAACTACCGAAGAAATTTCCGTTCCCGGTCAATACGACCTTCCAGTAGGCGAACCTATGGTAATTACCACAGTTCTTCCCGATGATTATGATGAAACCGCCATTGCCATCCGCTCCTCTTTACAGGATGTAAGCATCTATATTGATGGCGCACTGCGGGTACATTATTCCACAAGTAAAACGCGTCTGGTTGGAAAAAATTCTGCCAGCCGTTACATTTTCTGCACGACCTCCAGCCATGATGCCGGAAAAGAGCTTCGCATCGAGCTGACCACCTACACATCCAACTACTCTGGTGTTGTCAATCAGGTTTTCTGCGGATCAAAGATTGATATCTGGCAATTTATTTTTTCGAAATATGCCCTTGCCACTTACATTGCATACTTTATCCTGTTTGCAGGCCTGACCGTAATTTTGTTCAGCTTTACCCTGGGGATTGTCTATCATACAAGCTTTGATATGGAATATCTGGGCTGGTGCATGGTCATGGCAGCCACCTGGATGATCGGCGAATCCAAGCTCCGCCAGCTACTTGTCCCCAATGCCTCCGCTCTTTCGTCATTGTGCTTTGTTATGATTCTGCTGGGACCTATTCCTCTTTTGCTTTATGCAAACAGCGTCCTCCATGGACTGCACAGCCGCCTGTACCGCAATGTCAGCAGGCTGGCACTTCTGAATTTTGCAGTCTGCAGCATTTTAATGATCACAAGAACCGCCGATTATATCGAGACACTTCCGATAGGACAGATTATTCTTGTAGGTACCTTTCTTATGGTATTTATAAACATCTGTGTATATACAAAAAAAAGCAAATCACATACTGACCATATCCTTCTTTTTGGAATGTTGGTCGCAATGCTTGGTATTATCGCAGAATGTATTTCTGTATATCTGGTCACTTCCTTATCCGGTCTGTTTGTTGGCGCCAGCATGATCGTCCTGCTGCTTGTCAATCTTATTCGGACCGTACAGAATATACAGCTTCTGGAAACGAAGCGTCAGCTGGAAAAACAGCAGGAAAATGAGAAGCTTTCCCTGCAGATGATGCAGACACTGTCCACTACCATTGAGGCGAAGGATGAATATACCCGTGGACACTCCTTCCGGGTTGCAGAATATGCTGCACTGATTGCCGCAGAGCTGGGATGGTCCCCGGAAGAAATTCAACAGCTGAAGCATGCAGCCTATCTCCATGATATTGGAAAAATCGGAATTCCGGATCAGATCCTGAATAAACCGTCCAAGCTTACAGAGGATGAATACAATCTGATCAAACAGCATCCTGTCATTGGTGCAGAAATTCTGAAGGATATTACTTTTATTCCACATATTATCGAGGTTGCCAGAAACCACCATGAACGTTACGATGGAAACGGTTATCCCGATGGACTGGGTGGAACTGATATTCCCATCCATGCGCGTATTGTTTCCATGGCAGACAGCTACGATGCCATGAGCTCCCGCCGTATCTACAGGAATGCATTGCCCCAGGAGATGATCCGGGACGAAATTATTAAAAACCGTGGCAAACAGTTTGATCCCCAGATCACTGATATATTCCTCCAGTTAATGGATGAGAACCGTTTGGTGCTTGACAGCTCCGAAGATCTCCAAATCAATGAGATGACTCAGCTGCCTGAGCTTAACAATACTATCAATAAATTTATTTCAGAAGTAGTTACCACCATAAAAAATCAGGAGGATACCAAAAACTACGATTTTCTTACAGGCCTTCCTATGAGAAGTCTGGGCGAACAGCTTATTGCAGAATTTATGCATGAACATGACGGCTGTCTTATTTTCCTTGATATGGACAATCTGAAAAAGATTAATGATATTCATGGCCATAAAGCCGGTGACCGGGCGTTAAAAAATCTTGGAAACCTGCTTTCCCGCCACACAGAAAATGGAATTTCCTGTCGTCTTGGAGGCGATGAGTTCCTTCTGTTTCTGCCGGACGTAACATCACAGTCTGTTTCTGAGCAGATGACACAGCTGTTTAATCAGTTCCGTGCGATCGTGGATGAGGATGCTGAAATCCACTATGCCACCTTATCTGCCGGCCTGTACATGTGTACTACCGAAGATTCCTTTGCTGACTGCTATGCGAAAGCTGACAAAGCCCTGTATTACGTGAAGCAAAATGGCAAAAACCAGTTTTCCTTCTACCAGCAGGTCAATTATCAGGAACAAAATGCTCCGGGCACCGGCAAAGACCTGAACATGATTGCAACAGCTCTCCGAGAAAGCGGAAGCTACGCAGGTGCTCTTGATCTTAATTACCGGGATTTTTCCAGACAGTACGAATATATGCACCAGCTTATCATCCGCAAGAAATGCCACTGTTATCTTGTTATGGTCACTATGGAAACAGTTGCTGACACCCTTCCGCATATTGAGAGGATTGAGCAGGCTCTTTCACAGATGGAACAGGCTATCCGCAGCACTATCCGCCGGGTTGATATCTGTACCAGATACAGTGCCATGCAGTATCTGATCATCCTGTTTGAGCCCATCGAGCTTCAGATTCCACGCATTATGGAACGTATTTTCATTCAGTATTACAAATATTCTGACAGCCATGACTTCAAGCCTGGCTATGAATACCTGACCATGTCAGAGGGGAAAACGACTCCGGAAAACAAAGATTAATAGCTATTAAATTATCCATAATAAATGGAGAGTTCAGCTCTGTTAAAGGCTGTCCTCTCCATTTACTTTTTTTATTAATTATCCAAAGCCTTACCAAATGCTCTTATCTGGCATATTTCTCTACCATTTCCTCATACTCTTCCTGACTGGTTATCTCATGCTTCACAATATGTCCATGACTCTTTTTCTTGGCAGCCAGATTTCTGCCGGGCCTTGGCGCATACTGATCTTCTGGAATCTCCAGAGCATTTGCCACCGCATGAATGATTCCATTACTGCTGTAGGTTGCTCCGCTTACTGCATCTACATTCAGGCTTTGCTCGTCCTTCATCTGTTGAATCACAATGGGTGCTGCCTTGAAAAAATATTCCTCATTATCACAGTAAGAGAGGATAGAAATATCCTTCACCTTCTGATTCTCAACTGTAACCTGGACCTCCACATCCCCCCGGAATGCATCGGCCACTCCCGTATAAATACCATCTGTCAGATCAGGAAAACGCCCTGCTTCTATAAAAGCTTCTCTATCTTCGGGTTCTTTAGATTCAGTTTCTTTCGCTTCATCTTTCCCTTTTCCCAATGCTTCATTTACTGCCTCGATTAATCCCTTACTGCTATAAGTCGCACCGGAAATGGTATCTACATCTGTATCCTGACTACTGATGATCTCCTGAAAAATCTTATTTTTTGCCCTCTCCATATAAGACTTATCATCTTCATATTCATCCAATATCAGCTCCGCTATTTTCCCATCGGCAACCTTTACTGTAACCCTTATTGTGCCCCTGTAGCCATCAGCACTTGCAGTGTAAGTGCCATCCTGAAAATCGCCTCTGGCATCATTTTCTGCCTGTTTTTTCGCTGAATCTGCCTCTCCTCCTGTAGCCCAATTTACCTCTACAAGAAGCTGTGATGCCATGATCGTGACACAAGTAACACCCACTCCGATCAGCATTCCAAATCTGTTTCTGTAATGCGCATTTCCCCTTGGGCACCAGCTTACGCACTTCTGACAGCTGATGCATTCTCCTCCGGTAATCCAGTCCCTCTTAGTAAGATCCATCCCCATGCTGCATTTCGAGGTACATAAATGACACTTTCCGCATCCCTCCCTCGGCTTTTCAATTTTCAGAAATGACACTCTGGAAATCAGAGAATATATCGCTCCCATAGGACAAAAATACCTGCAAAAAAATCTCTGTACAAATAATGATCCAATAAAAATCACCAGAAGCAAAAAGCCCCCAACTGAAAGTAAAGGCTTCAGTCCCGGCCAGTGTCCAAACGAAAGATACTGTCCAAATACCTGCCATGGGCCGGCTGTTTTCACCGCTGTCACACCACTCCATATGAATATTATAAAGTACAAAAGCACTGCATATTTGGCAAATTTCAATACCTGATCAGCCTTTTTCATGCTTTCTTTTCCCCGAAACAGCGCCCGCAATCTGTACGATCCAAACCATAGTAAATCCTGAACTGCCCCGAAGCTGCAGAAAAATCCACAAAAATATCTTCCAACTACCACAGTTGCCGGCACTGTTGCCACCAGCATCCATACGGAATACTTCACGCTTTCCCAGGAAACATTGCCCTTGTATATACAGGAAACAATATTTCCCACAGCTGCAAATTCCCCTTCAAATAAACCTGGAATTAAAGCAATAGACAGCATCTGGATAACCACTTTGATCCAGTTGATTCTTTTACTTTTTATAAACTCTTTTTTGCTCATACCGTTCCTCATAGTCGGGGCTTTTGGCTCCGACACCATCATACTTTCAGCATAGCACTTAGATTCTGCTGCTTACGAATCATTTGCTATAACCGTATTCATTGCTCAGTATAACATACCTCGGATACTATGTTATAGGGAAAATTTTACCTCTCGGAAATTTATTTTTATATAAAACAGCAGAGCAGTATATTACCTGTAATCTCAGAATATACCACTCTGCTGTTTATACATTTATATCTTATATTTCAAAAAATAGTGCGCCTAACTCATCACTAAAGTAACGAGAATGCGACGCACAGTTCTTCAATGTACAGATATGCACAATCCTGCGCTTTCATCTCGGTAATTGAATTGCCGAGGATTCCCACTTATTGTCCTAAACCGGACTCGGTAAACAAATATTCCATATACAGTTATGCACTTATTAACAACTTACGCTGTTCCCAAGCATCTGTCTATAAGTTTCTCCCGTGCCATCATTAACGTATAGCCCAGTAAATTTTGTCCCTGCCATTTCTCTGGTTCAAATCGCTCAGGCGCTTTCATAGACAATCCGATCCCCCATATTCTATCCTTTACTGCACACTCTGCAAGAATATTATTCTCCGTTCCAATAAGCATTTTCTTTAAATCCTCATTCTGAGTAAATTTAGCTAATAAACCCTCATAAACAACTATTTGCCTTATTCCACTCCAATAACTGTCATTGTAATTTTTAACCTGTCTTCCCAATGCTTTTATATATGCCACATCTGTTGAATTTAATATTCTTTTAGCAATGTCATTATCTTTGAAACAAGTAGCTTTTTTATACATCATATATTGTTCCATAGAAGAAAATTCAATTCCATTTATCTGAAACCGAGAGGGATACCAATTACTCAAGTATCCATTTTCTTCATCTGGATTGTGAAAACATATAACCTTCAATTCAACCCAACCTTTTTTACTGCAAGATCCAATTCCAAGTCATGAAGCCCATGATATGCCTTTTCCAAATATTTTAATGGTACTTTTTCCATAACCTCTGCACTGGAAATATTATAAAACCACTGATAATACGCATAAAATTCTCCAATCCAGTCTGGCATAAATCCTCTCATTGCCTTTCCTGGTTTTTCTATATACTTCTCTGTAGACAAAAAATACTCTAACAATTCGTTTGCACTCATAGTATTTACGTAGGCTTGGGATTCATCTATATATTTTCTTGTTTTACTTTTCATGTAAGTCTCAATAAAGTCTTCTGTATCTTTATCAGGATACTTCTGCGCATACAAATCAAACAACTTTCCCTGATTTTCTACCACATCACTCAAATAGGCTTTCGAATATGCCTGCATATTAATCACCTCACAAAAGCGTACTAAAAACTTTAGTTACCTTATTTTCATCTGAATCAATCAGCTCTCTCATTTTCTCTCTGGCTGCGATATCTCTTTCGTTATATCTGGCATTAAACTCATCAAATAGAACAGGCACAAGATCATCTTCCACCTCTTTCAATTTCGCATACGCATTTTCAGACTTTATGCAGTACTGAATTCCTAATCCTCCAAGAGAAAGAAGTTCTTCTAATATGTCAATATCAATTTCGTCCCGTACAAAAGCTTTTGCAATGTAAAAATAGGATGCATTCGCTCTCCAGCCTTTTATAACATCATATCCTTCTGTATCTACTCCATATTTTTTAATAAATTTTTCAGATAACATTCTATATCGTTTTGAATCTGATGCAGCTCTATGTTTCATTAATTCCGCTAGCCAGGATAATATATTAATCTTCTGAAAATCCAGAATTTTTAAACCATCTGTTGAAAGTTCATATTTATGAACCCATCCATTCGACTCATCAGGTCGACAAACTGCCCATTCTTTTGCTAACTCAATATTTTCAGTTAAATAAAATCCTTTTCCATAATCATGTTTTTCTTCCCCCAATCCATATTTTGGGCGAACAATTCTATTTGGACTCCCATGAAATAATATAATTCTCTCCATATACAATACCTTTTCTTATACAAACATTTTTTGAAGCATATATTTTTTCACATTCTTCAATTTCTGATCTTTTGAGGGCTCTGTCAAGAGCTTGTTCCATAACATTTTACCTCGGCCATCTTTCTTCCTTCGATGGCAACGGACAATATTTCGACATCTCCCGGTCTTCCTGATACCAGTAGGCTACACTTGAAACATCGTCCTGACGTTCAAATAACCCATTATGAGACATTCCAATTTGCTGAACCGTCACTTTAATATTCTGCTGAAAATAAATCGGATCCGGAATATGAAATCTATACATTCCCCGCATTGGTGGACAATCATCATTATGATACGGATGAACTGTTAAATCATCATGATTAGAATAATAAGGATATCCCAGAAATAGAGTCGAATACGTTTGCTCTGTCATTTTTTCCTGGTTCTCTTTTGCAAAGCTCCAGGATCCTCCTACATAGTCTTCCATTCCAGTTCCACAGATGGTAGGATATTCCTCATCACCATCCAAATAAAATTTTACTTCTCCTTCTCCCCACCAATATCTTTCCAATGTCTGTAGTGCCAGATAGGTTCCTACATAAATTCCCTTTCCATATACATTATCCAAAATCGTATAATCTTTCTTTTTAACAGTTACAGATTCTCTGTTCCATTTTGCAAAAAAATATAACATAGTATCTGGCAATGTATCATAAAGGCAGTAATCAATCTGATAGAAAAACGCAGGGATTACATTTTTATGTTGGCTAACCAGCTCAATTCTGGCTTTTTTCCTAAATGGCATTGAAAAATAAGAATTTAATCCTCTTGATGGTGCAACTACTATTGGGTAGGAATTAATATAACATTCTTTTCCAAATCCGCAACAAAAAAAATCACCCAGTGGTACTTCTACTGCCGGACTTTTTGCATCGTCCCAAAACATACGCAAAATAAGGTCCCTCAGTACGAAACAATCTCCCGCAGTTGTTTTATTATCCACAGTAATCCAAATGTGATTAATTACTCCACATCCTGAAATATCCGCAAGCACAGTAGTACTTCCAGGTTCTATGTTTTTAAGACATGGACTTCCCTTTCTTCCCTTTCCAAGATTACTGGAAGCCATTCCTCCTTTTCC
>CAKRVL010000016.1 GCA_934408705.1 uncultured Blautia sp.
ATTCCTTGCGACAGCTTGTTTACTATACCACTGCCGCAAGGAGAAGTCAAGCACTTTTTACAAAAAAGTTTATATTTTTTTGTGCAAGTTATTTTCCAATATATGTTGATGCAAATATTTTTCTCTTGTTGCCATTCCGCCTCTGATATGCCTTTCCGATTTATTAACCTCCAGTACTGCCCTTGCCTGCTTCGCCAGTGCCGGATTCAGACTTACCAATCGGCTGGTTACATCTTTATGTACTGTACTCTTACTTATCCCAAATCTTTTCGCAGTCTGCCGCACCGTTGCTTTCGTTTCAATAATATAATTTCCAATTTCTACTGCCCGCGCTTCAATATAATCTTTCAAAAGAACGCCTCCGAAGACGCTGTTTTTACAGTGTATGCGAAGGCGTTATCATTATATGAAAAATATATTCCATTCAGCTTCCTTGAATCCGACGAACACCTTATCCTCAGTTATAAGTAAAGGTCTTTTCACCAACATACCATTTGTTGCCAGCAATTTCAGCTGTTCCTCTTCACTCATTTCAGACAGCTTATCTTTTAATTTCATCTCTTTATAAAGCATTCCACTGGTATTAAAAAAACGTCTCAATGGCAATCCGCTTTTCTGATACCATTCCCTTAATTCCTCATACGTTGGATTATCTTCCACAATATGACGTTCTGTATATTCTATTCCTTGATTATCCAGCCATTTTTTAGCCTTTTGACAAGTAGAGCATTTAGGATAGCAAATAAACAACATAACAGTTTCCTCCTATTATTGTAGACGTTTTAACAATTTGCAAATCAATTAAATGGAAGCTCTTCATCATCAAAACAACGTATGTCGTTCTCCTCATCTTCCATTCCCTGAAAATACTGTTCCAGATATTTGTCATAATCTTCCAACGCCTTATCAATCTGTTTTTTCGCCGCTTCATTCCCAGACTTTTCATAGAGCTTCGAAGCCGCCGTAAAAATGATATCATTTTCATCTGAGCACTCGTTTGGATTCAATATAAAATAGTCTATCAATTCCTGGCCCTTTTCGTAATCCTCTATTGCAATACAAGCGTAAATACCAGCAGTTGCAGCCACAATATTTTCCGGTTCTTTGTTTAACCACTTTTCAAAATAAGAGAAGGCTTCCTGATTTCTGCCAAGACTTAACAGTGCAAATATTTTACGCATTTTCAAATCCGAACCCGTATACTCCGGCCAACCAAACATACCAAGCAAGTCTTCACACATTTTTAAAAGGATTTCATGCTCTTCGCGCATATCCATTTCATCCAGGCAGTCTTCCAGCCATCCCAAAACATCATATTTATAATCCGTATCCTCATCCAGTTTTTCCAACTCAGATGCAAAACCAGGTCTTTGCTGTCTTTCTTCCAGGACAATTTCCTTCAACAGTTCAAATGCCTGTAACCAACAGCTGCTCTTCTCTGCGAAGCCAATCATATCATTGTAACATTCTTCCGTAAGATGCTGGAATTTTTTCCATTTTTTATTATTCAACACAGACACTCTCCTTATATTAATTTTGGTACTATTGTACCAAATTCTCTCTTTAAAAACCACCTAATAATTATCTGAACTTTTTTACTGCATGGATATAGTTTACCGATTTCTGTGCTTTTTCCAAAAAAACAATTTGTATTACCTTTACCGTGAACAACAGCTTATGTTCATCATATTTTTATATGGAATAAACATTCAAAATCTGCTATTATAAAAAGCGTTGAATATACAAATTTAAACGACAGAGGTGTTAGACATGAGTTGGTATAACGAGGCAATTTTTTATCACATTTATCCACTGGGTTTGACTGGTGCTCCGAAACAGAATGAGTATAGTGAGCCAGTTCACAGACTGAATACTCTTCTTCCGTGGATCGACCATATTAAGGAAATCGGATGCACTGCTTTATATATTGGACCTTTATTTGAAAGTGTAGGGCATGGTTATGAAACTACTGATTATAAGAAGCTTGACTCCCGTCTGGGTGATAACGAGGATCTGAAAAATTTCGTAGCAGCCTGCCATGAGAAGGAAATCAAAGTTATTTTTGACGGTGTATTTAACCACACCGGACGTGACTTTTTTGCATTCAAGGATATTCAGGAAAATCGACAGAATTCACCTTATGTAAACTGGTACTGCAACGTAAACTTCTCTGGAAATACAGAATATAATGATGGTTTTTCCTATGAAAACTGGGGTGGATATAATCTTCTGGTAAAATTAAATCAGCGCAATCCTGATGTTCAGAATTACATTTGTGATGTGATCCGTTTCTGGGTTTCTGAATTTGATGTAGACGGCATCCGCCTTGATGCAGCAGATGTTCTTGATTTTGACTTTATGAAACAGCTTCGGCGTACTGCTGAAGAAGTGAAGCCTGACTTCTGGCTGATGGGAGAGGTTATCCATGGTGATTACAGCCGCTGGGTAAATGGAAGTACACTTCACAGCGTAACTAACTACGCACTTCACAAGGCCCTTTATAGCGGCCACAATGATCATAATTATTTCGAAATCGCGCATACTGTAAAATATCTGCAGAACATGGGCGACCTTGACCTTTACAATTTCGTTGATAATCATGATGTAGAACGAATCTATACTAAGCTTTCCAATAAAGCACATTTCGCCCCGGTTCATGTGCTGCTTTATACTCTTCCGGGTGTGCCAAGCATCTATTATGGTTCTGAATTCGGAATTGAAGGACGTAAAGAACGCACTTCAGATGACAGCTTAAGACCTGCACTGAATCTTGCTGATTATGCTGACGCAGTTGAGAAAAATCCTTGCACAGCTCTTGTTGCAGCTCTTGGCAAAGTACGTCAAAACACACCTGCTCTTAGTTACGGAAGCTATGCAGAGCTTGTGCTTACTAACCGCCAGTATGCTTTTGCCCGTGATCTTGACGGAATTCGTGTGATCGTAACTGTGAATAACGATGACAATCCTGCTTCTATGAATCTGGCTGCCGGAAACGCCACTGAATATATAGGTACCCTGACTGGAGAAAAAGTGACTGTGGAAAATGGTCACATTAATATAACCGTCGCCGGAAACAGTGGCAATATCTGGGTTCCGGCAGGAGATATGCCAGAATATAAACCGGTAGAAATGAAGGCGAAAATGCCTGAAAATGTTGCAGAAACGGATAATATAGAAGAAACTGTTACAGTTGCCGCAGATAACTCTGCCAACACAGGAAATACTTCTGGAAAAGTGGCTGACAGTGCATCAACTAATACGGTTGCTACGGCCGAGCCTGCTTCCGATAAATCCGAAGTAACTGTAGACTGGTCCAAGTCTCCAGAGGACATGACTGTCGAAGAACTCCAGGCCTGCATTCTTGCCAAAATGGCAAACAATGGTCCTGTAACTGATCAGATGAAAAAAACCGTTTACGACAACATCTGGCATGATTCTCTGATTAACTGGCTGAAGAGCTTCCATTAAAATCTCATAGACTAATATTTAATGATACCAGTGTCAAAAGGTCAAAAAGCTGTTCGTGCTTGCACGATAAGGCTTTTGAACTTGGGACACGCCAAATATGAGAAAGTAGCGATTTACGCAGTAAATCAGCGGATTTCGAATATTTGGAGGATTGCGGGAGCAGCGTAGCTGCGTAGCAATCCAGGTATCAAATGAGTGTCAAAAGACCTTTTGACACTCATATCATTTAATTGATTCTTATTTCTATAAATATCACAAATACCAGAGCAAAAGGCTTTTTCCAAATAAAGCTTTTCACTCTGGTATTTTTTAGTTTATCTGAAACCCTTTAGATATTCCTTCTGTTCCGGCATGATCCGGTAGCTTTCCACAGCCTTCTGAATAGTCTTTTTGTGCACCCATTCAGACAGCCTGTGCTGTTCAATATAAGGTACTGTCTCCTCCCACTGCTTTGCCAGCGCTGTGGCAAAATACCAGGCTATCATCATGTTTACATAATATTCCTGAGACTTTATTGCAGCCACCATCTGAAGGTATTCCGGAGAAAAATCTTCATCCAGAAAAAGGCGCATCAGCATACCAATCCCATAGCGCAGCGTATAGGTTTCGGAAGATCCCAACCACCCGCGGATATTTACAAGCACCGCTTCTTTGTTTTTCCTGAAGCATTTCGGTTCTGAAAAATCACAGGTAGCCCAGTTATCAATATAAGGGAGAAATCGTTGTATCTCATCCATACACGTAGCATAATCCCTTATCCCTGTAATCAACATCATGTGAAGATTATTTTCTTCATAAAACCGATGCGGAAGCTGCTGTAAAAAGAAATCTGCTTCCGGTTTTTTTATAAATTCTTTTGCAAATTTCCTAAGAACCGGAACACGGATTCCGATGACAGTCTCTTTATCTATTCCAGGCATTAATTTGCTGTGAAAATCACGGTATTTTATATCCTGCAATTCAAACAACTGCTTCTGCAGTTCAGTTAATTCCAACATATACGCTCCCTATTTTCCCTTTTCCGCCGCCTCCAGGCTTGCCATGAGAAGCTCATAGAAATCGTCCTCTCCATCCAGCTTCGGGGAGTTTTCTCCGCCTCCATTGGTGCTGCGCCGCATGGTGGCATAGAAATCTTCTCCAGCGGATACCAGGTCCATTTCATACAATTCATAGCCAAGCTTCCTGCACAATCTGCAAAAAACTGTGAGCGGATCCTTTTCCAAACGGGTTGCCAGAAGTTTTTTTCGAAGCTCTTCGTCCTTCAGAGCATCACCTTGCAGACAATCCAGAATTTCCAATGTTGTCATATGCGGTACCTCCTTTTGCATTCATGCTGGCACTCCTGTTCCAGTTTCAGCTGTTTTATTTTCATATATTTTAATACTTCAGTAATGTCTTTACAACAATCAATTTCCGGATTTTCTGAAAGTTTTTCTATCATTTTATCCAGACGTCTGTTATCATTTTCCGTGAGTTTTTTACTGTGTTCTTCATACTTTTTAAGCTGTGTTATTCCCATATGATACAACTGAAATGGAATGTTGGTTCTTCTGCAAAGATCCAGATAAATCTGAAAACCACCAATATCAATATCCCCAAAATGAAGATATTTTGCACCTGGAAGCCGCTTATAAATCATCTGTAAAAGCCTTTGTCTGACCTGATTGTGATATCCACCAAGATAAATAATAATACTGTCAGGTTCGTTCCAGCTATAAAAAGTGGTCAGATTTTCAATGGTAATCACCTTTTTTACTGAGGTGATCCCCGTTAACTTAAGGCTGTCAATATCCTCTCCTGAAACAGCAATCCCCTGCCGCAGAACTGCAAGGTTTATCTTTAGGTCAGCTTCAGATATTGCTGCTTCCAAACAGCCTGTTCCTTTGATATACACATAGTTTGGTGTATGATAAATTTGGTATTCTGCCAGAATTTCATACACATCCATTTCTTCATAGCCAACACCAAACCTGCGCATTACTTTTCCGATCAGCCCAAGCATGTTCTCTAGTTTCTTGGAATCGCCAAGGTGATCTATGGAAAATTCTCGAATATACGCCGGCTTATCATTCTTTTCAATTGCCATCAGCGTATCAAGAAGCTTTTTTGTCTGAACCGGGCTTGAAATATCAATATACTCTTTTACAGATTTTCCATCATTCACGCGGATAAGAAGATATCTGATAAACTCCGCAGTAATCGTACTCTCACTTTTATTAATATCTCCATGGCAATATTCCTGCAGAAGCTTCAAAATCACATCTTCTTTAACTGTCTTAGGTGTTCGATGGAGATATTGATACACTTCATCTACCTTTTCTTCATTAAGAATTGCCTTTTCAATAATGGTTCCGGGCTTTCGGTTTTTCCATTGAATTTCCAGAAATCCAAGTCTTTCCATATTTTCTGCTGCCATATGGATTTCCTCATAAACCATGGAGCTTTCATCAAAATATTCCGGCATATTTCTCCTGGAAAAAGCCATGAAAATATGAATCTGAACTTTGTTTTTTCCGGAAGAAAGCAGACTTCTCTCATAGGAATCCAGCAAATTATTTAAAAGCAGCCTGTCATACTGCATTATGATATTCCTCCACATAGCTGCGCTTCTGGTCTGTCATTACAAGCATAATTTCATCCATAGAAGGTCCTATGTACTGGATTTTATCAGGTGGAGCCGCAATGATAAGCTGCAATGGAAGACGTCGCAGGAATTCCAGAACACCTCCAATTCGTTCATCATCCATATTATTAAAGGCTTCATCAAAAAGCACCAGTCCCGCAGCTTCTCCTCCAATATTATTTCCATACAGCTGCACAAAAGAAGCCGCCACTGTTACATAAAATGGAGTCTGTGTCTCACCGCCACTCTTCTCTTCGCACACCTTGGAATAAAAGGAATAGGTTCCGTCATTATGTATGATCTTGATATCATAATCCATGTAAGTACGGTAATCCGTAAACTCCTCCAGCGCCTGGGTGCTGTTTTCGCCTCCCAGAGAAAGCCGTTCAAAAAGTTCATCGATCACATCCTTATGCATTTCGTGAAAAGTTCCGGAAAACAAAGATTCTCCCTGTATCACGTTAAAATCATCCATGATCATCTCATAGTAGCTGCGATATTTTTTACTTGGCATAAACTGAAATTCATAGCGTTCACTGCTGAAGTCAATACCCTTTAATGCTTTATTCAGTTCCTTAAATTCTCCCTGTGCAAGCTTCATATTCTCTTGAAGCTTCGCCAGGAATTGCTCACGAAATTCTGTTTCTGCCGCCTCACGGGCAGACTGTACCTTATCCTCATAATCAAGAAGTTCAGAGTTTTTCAGCCGCTGATATACTGCCTCAAATTCCGGAAAACCCTCCAGGCTGGCTGCCGCGCCAAAATCATGCTCTGTTTTGTATGCTGCCATAGCATTTACCATATCCTCTTTGGCAGCCTGACATCTGTCATTATTATATTTCCGCTTATTAAAAGGTTTATAAAAATATTCACTTTGAAACAGCTCAATACTGTCTGTTCCCAAAGCTTTTTCATATTCCAGGCTCCAATTATTCAACCGGTCGCCTGCCTGTGCACAAAGAGCAGCCACTGCACCTTTCTCTGTGGTCTGCTTTTCCTGAAGCGCCTGCCTTCTGGCGATTAGATCCTGTATTCTGCTTCGCATTCCACCGATCTTTTCAGTATCAGAAAGAATAACTGAGTCCAAACCACCAATTGCCCGCTCCAATTCATCTAATTGCAGCTGTTTCTGTATCAAAGTGGAATTTTCTTTTAACTTCCGTATATTTTCTTCACATTTAGCAATAGACTTATTTACAAGCTGCAAAATACTGATCACATCTAACCGATACTTAATGTCTACATCGCAATCAGCAGAAAGGAACCCAAGCATCTGATTCATATCAGCTCGTTGTTTTTCCTGTTTTTCTATTTTCTCATTAAGGTTCCTGAATTCCGTTTCAGCCTGTGCAAGCTGCACCGTAAAAGCATTTTTTCCAATAAATGGCACACGGAACACTTCCGGTTTAATAGCGCTTGCCACACGATTCTGATATCGCATGCATCCCTTTGTTATGGAAATAGAGTATTTCTTCAGATCCTCATACCGCTCACACATCTGAACTTTTCCGAGAATCATATTACTATACTGACGGGCATATTTATTATGGGATGTTACTATTTCTGCAAGAGTTCCCTCAGGTGCAGTATTATATTTTTCCAAATCTTTTGTATTGATAAGGCCTACACCATAAACCTTTTTCTCTCTTCTGAGACGATCGTAAATGCCAAGAGCAATATCAAAATTCTCCGGCTCAACAAGCACATAAAAACGCTGAGTATTCAGATAACCTTCTACTGCATTTCTCCATTCTTCGTCCTGAATCTCTAACATTTCACATAGTATACCCGGCTGTATTTTTCTTCCAAGGCTTGCAAATTCTTCCTGCACTGATTCCACAAGAAGCTCCACGCCAGAAGGATACGTCAATTTTTTTCGCTTTAGTTTATTAATTTTTTTATTTAATATCTCTCGTTCAGCATGATCCTGGTTCAGCTGGATCTGCAGCTGTGCTAACTCTCCCTGCAGTTCCCCCAGTTTTTTGCTCTTGTGGTGGATTACATCATCAGTAAGGCTTTTTAATGCAGCCACATTAATATCAAAATCCAGAGTCTGAAGCTGCTTACGGTATTCCCCTATGCAGGAAACAAAGCCTGATTCTTCTACTCCTTCAGCTCCTTGCATAGCAATTAACAGGCTCTCACAATTCCTTGCTGCCTGTGCCACACTTTTCCTCAGCTCAGCCTCATCTGCCTGCGCACTCCGCTTCTTCTCCTGAAGCCTATTCAGCTCTTTTTTCTCTTCTTCCAAAGCTACAAATTCCTGATTATTACGCAGCTCTACCCGAAGATTTGTAGCAATTTCCAGTTTTTCTGAGCGCTCCTTCTGTATGGTCTCCAGCTGATTTTTTGCCTGAGAAAGGCGAATTTCCTCATTTTTCTTTGCTGTGTCAGACTCTTTGATCTGTCCTTCTACCAGTTCCAGATTACTGCGCTTGAGAAAATATTCGTACATTTCATCTTTTTCAATATGCTTCTGTACACGCTGATAAAGGGACTGGATATTTTCCAGTTTTCGCATTCTTTTTTTTACGTTATCCAATGTGCGCTCCATATCCTGATAGGTACGCACGTTCTC
Source organism: uncultured Blautia sp. (assembly GCA_934408705.1). GTDB lineage: Bacteria > Bacillota > Clostridia > Lachnospirales > Lachnospiraceae > Blautia_A. Next base: position 8,670 of record CAKRVL010000016.1, read on the forward strand.
ACGTAAAACATCAATATTAACCTCTTTTTCATCCAGAACATATGAATATACAAAGTCCTTAATATCATCAATCGGCTTAAATGCAAGGGCTTTGGGAATCAGGCGGAAGAACTTATCTTCGATTCTTCCCAGCCTTGCTGTGACCATTTTACGGGCTTCCACATTGGTCTTACACCACTGGCGGATATCAATATTAGAACCACGGAATTCAGCTATGGATTTTACCTGTTTTCCATACAGAAAAAGATCATCTGAAATTCTGGTATTCTCCATAAGATACCGTACTGTAGTCTCCTGCTCCTCTGAAGAAGAGTCTACTACCGCACCGATAATAAAATACCTGTCCTTGCTTTCCTCATAGAATTCCAGAGCAATATGAGCGCTGATTTCGCCTGTTCTCTCATATGGCTGGTTCTCTTTTCCTGTTTTGCAGCGAATGTAACCTGTTAATTTTCGCTTTCCGTTCTCATGAGCAGCTTTGTTAAAATAGCCGGTGGAACAGATGATCACAAACTGAATTGCATCCAGAAGAGTAGATTTTCCAGCGCCATTTTCACCTGATAAAAGAGTAGAATCTCCGAACTCAATAGTACAGTTATTAAATCTGTGCCAGTTAATCAGCTTCATCCTCGTCAGTTTCTTCATCGTTTACACTCTTTCCCTTTCTGTATGTTTCCAGCTTCTCATATGCCGCCTTAATATCCTCCACCCGGACTGCCATCAGGATAGAATCATAAATCAAAATACGAGATTCCTCATCCCCCATGTCCTTGTCCAGAAGCTCCACCAGCTGGTACCTGCGGAACAGACTCAGAGCATTTCGCATAGTCGTTTTGTCAATTATTTTATCACGGATCTTCAGACTAATAAATTTGTCCTGAATATCTCCCAGATTTACAATTACCTCTTCAATTGCAGAAAGCTCGCGTTTTTTTTCATCGTAAAGAATTCTCAGGATAAGCAATATAATAGAATCATATAGCTTCAGATTCATCCTGTTGATTCCCCTTGGACTGGTCAGCTGGATCACTCCATATTCCTCATTTATTTCAAGACGATAGCCCAGAACGCCCAGATATTCTTTAAATTCTTTTCGATACTTCAGCACGAAATAATAATCCGCTTTCGTATTCTGATTCCCCTTGCACACAAAGCAGGTTCCCAGAAGACGATTGCACACTCTGCCGAAATTATCCTTTTCTTTTTGCAGCATTCCTTCCAGATATTCCATCCTATTTCCTCCGTATCCGAAAATCTTTGAAGCGGTAACCTTTCACCTCCCGCTCCTCAAGCGGCTCTATGAGATAGCCCATATTCTTGCGTTGTCCGTAAAGACGTACATAAATTAGTTTAATAAAATCATCTTCGTTATTAAGCGGCAGCTGACTGGCTTCCATTGCTTCTCTGCCTTCCAGCTGACGATCCACGTAAGACTGAATTTTTTCCCCACTGATCACTCTCTGGATTTTTTCAGCCATTTTCCGCATTTTTTCACGACGAAAGGCTTCGTCCGGTTCTTCCTCCTCCAGACTGGCAGGGACAAATTCTCCCTTGCCTTCCACTGCCAGATACAGTGAACTTTGTTCCAGAATAGAGCACTGGTAAATGCGCACCAGATCATCCAGAAAATCTATTCTGTAGATTCCACCCAGATCCATATTTTCCCGGTTAATTTCCTCATTAATCCCCATAAGGATTTCCTTCAGCTGTCCACGCACATCCTCATTTCCCGCAAGCAGAAATTTGGCACGATTGATAGCCGCACGCTGATACTGTGTATTTTTCTGGTTAATTTCCTGGAGAATCTCGTCCATATTGCGAAATGCTTCAATAATCTCATGAAGATAGTGATAAGTCAGCTCACGCCCCTCCTCCCCGGAGACCTCACGGATAGCTGCAATTTCTGCCGCCGCCTTTCCCAGAAATTCTTCGTTATGGCTTCTTTCCTCCAGTCTTTCTATAATTTCCGGACGGAACTTGGAAACATTATCAGAGGTCAGAAGACGATGATATGCCTTATCTACAATATTGGTAATATAATCATTAAACAGTGCATCCATGATCTGGGCAACCGTGCTGTGTCTGGTAAGATCATCGATATAATGCTTAATATTGGAATTAAGATTTTTAAGCCCGGTTATAAGATAATCTGTATTTTCCCAAATCTGCATGAGCACAATTCCCGGTCTGTCCATGCTTCCCTTTACCAGGCTGTAAATTGTATAAATGTAGCCCTGATATTCGATTTGCTTGCCATCTGCAATATCCAGCAATGTCTTGATCACCTTTACTGCATATTCCTTAAAATTCACACGCTGCACATAGCTTTTATCCGTCTCCACCTCTATCCAGCCGTAGTATTCCAGCCTTCGCAAGACTCCATTTGCCCGGCTTCTGCTATCATTTGCCTGAAACTCTTCTTCCACCAGCTGTGCTGCATTTTCCTGGTCAAAATAAAACTCCAGTTCCTCCACCAGCACATCTCTTTCCACGCCAAAGGAAAGCTGATGTTCCATGATGGAAAAAAGCCGGCTTATACATTCCCAGTATACAATTCTGTTAGGGGAAGATAATGGGACGAAAAAATTGTCCGGAATTACATGAAACATAAAGAATATCCTTTCTACTATCTATATTTTATCACATCGGTTTTTCCAAGATAACAAGCCGCAAAATTCCCAGCACCAGTAAATGGGCTGGATAAAATATATAGAAAAACCATTTAGAAAATGCAGAATGCTTCTGAGAACATTTTCCATTATATAAATAGATAATACAAATCCCGGAAAGCAAAATACCGGAAACAGCTCCCAATGCCTGCAAAATACTTACGACCGGTGTTGCTGTTTCCACATTTTCTATAAAATTCAGAATTCCAAAGAACAACATAGCTTTTCCAAAAACAGGCCAAAGAAGCTTATTCCGTTTGCTCTCTGAAAGTAATTTTCCCTGGGCTCCAACAGCCCCGCAAGAAGCAAACCAGTATGTAAAAACCGGCGCCAGAAATGCCCAGTCACTGAATGCAGAAGCAACTACCAGGCCCAGAATACAAAGAGTCCTGTGTCTGCCTGAGGGAATTTTTTCCACTGTATAAAGAATGAGAAAACACAAAAACAAAGTGAACAGCATATTCATATTTACGAAGCTGAGGACTCCTTCTTCTGTAAGAGCCAGACAATAAGGGATCTCAGAAATTACGGCAAACAAAAGCAGGCGTTTGCCGTATTTCTCTTTAGAATGAGTATAGCCGTAGCCCTCCACCAGGAAATAACACATGGTGATTGCAGTAAAATACCCGGCGTCCACCAACACCGTAAAAAGAAGGGTACCCGGTTTCAGGAAAATATTTGCAATATGATTCAACAGCATAGTTAATATAGCTATATATTTAATTTGTTCTCGATACATATGGATTGATCCCCTTATACTTCACGAAGCTCCAACTCCACCTTCTTCGTTTCATCCTTCTCGATATGAAAATCATATCTTTTTCCAAGAATATTTCCGTCAGGAAGACGCTTTCCGGTAAGCAGCCTATAATCACCAGGCATAATATCAAGCTCTAATTTATTATTCTCCCATTTGCAATTTCTGAAATCCAGGGTAAGGTAACCCTGTCCGTCTGTGACCGCAAGTGTCCAGTCCTGAAGATACTCCCAGTCATCCTTCTCTCCCGCAAGTACAGTAAGGTGGGACTCCTTCCGGCTCTTCTCCAGTACAGCTACAAACTTTATTCCATCCCAATACTCAATAGCACCATCTGCAGGATTAAGACGAGACGGAATCCCAAGAGTTCTTGCAATTGCCACAAACAACACCTTATGCGATTTTTCTCCTGCGATTCCAAGATCAAGTGCTGCAGCCGGAGTCGTATATGCAGTCACACGCTCCTTATCATTTCGCACAGAAATATTATCCTCAATCCATGTCCATATACTTTTGGGATCAGATTCAAAAGCATTTTTCTGTTTTTCATCAAAATAACCGAGAATTTTCTTTCTCCATTTGGTAAGAACCTCATTTTCCACGCGGGGATTCCACACATAGGGAATGTAAATCTCTTCCGGATTAAATTCCCTGTAAACAGAAGCCTCCTGATAGTGTCCCTCCAATACCTCCGGAAAAGCATCTCTTCTGTCCTTCTCAGACAGAATCTCCATCATCGGCACCACCTCTTCCATAGTATGCCCGAAAAGGCAACGCTTCCATAATGGCTGAAATTTCTCGACCTTGTGCCGACAGTGCTCTATTTCTTCTGCAACCCGGCGTTTATTTTCTAATTCCTGTTCTTCTGTTATAGCCCATTTGGTTCTTCCGGTATCTTCAGGTGCACTCATCTCAAAATCCACCCAAAGCTCATCCTCATATTCCTCTCCAAGAGTGCAGACAAATGTGTCCTCCTCTCTCGTATCGATCACTTTTTCCCCATAGGCCCCATCATAAACAGCACAGATCAGCAGACTGCCAAATCCTGTTTCAAAAGAAATACAGCCGTCTTCGTCCGTCTGCAGCCGGGTAATAGGAGAAAATTCCCCATAATTCATTACCTCAGCCTGAACCCTTGCGCCTGGCACAGGAGTACCTTCCAGGTCCTCAACGCAAATCGTGATCCGTCTGGTTTTTGCATATCTGCCAAGAAGGTTTAAGATACGGTTCATACCATCTTTCCCAATTACCTCTTCATCTGGCATAGCACGGTCATACCATCTGGAACCGATCATCATTGCCCTTGATGCAGCACTTGTAAACCGTCCCTTATCCAGAACCGCTTCCGGCTCACACGCCCCCAGATAATGCCAGTCACCATCACACCATACTTCCACCCAGACATGGTTTCCATCACAGTGAGACCATCTTTGCACATATGCTGATCTGGCTGGGATTCCCGCACTTCTCAGCACATTTATTACAAAAACAGTCGTTTCTCCGCCTCGTCCCACGCCACTTCTGTATGTCTCCAGAGCAGAACTGGTACGCAGATCTGTTTCCTGATACATCACCTCACCGGTGCACCAATGATTGATTTCCAGCGCAGCTTCTAGCATACTCTTTCCCTGAATTCTGTCCTTGATTTTCTCCCAGAAAAAGGTACGGCATGGTTTGATTTCCTCATCATTTATCCTATGAAAAAGCACATAATTCAAGAAATAGAGTTCTGGATATTCCTTTACATAAGGAGAATTTTCCCAGAGATAAATTCCCTGCTGTACGTAATCCAGGTAAGTATCAAAGGTATAATTTCCCACATCACTATATGGCATATTGCTGTACAGATACTTCATTCCGATTACAATATCAGCGTTTAGTGCTTCCATTCTTTTCGTTATTTCTTTAGCCATTTCAGGAAGTTCCCTGGAAAAATCTTCAAAGTCTTTTTCTATTCTGTCCCTGTTTTTTTCAAGAAACATCTTTATTCTCCTTCTTAATATCAGCAAATCCTCAATGTTACCATAGCCAATGTTCCAGCCAACCGGAACTATTACTTTTTGAAGCAACAAAGGCTCTGTCATGACATTTGTGTGTCTTGACAGAACCCCGGTCACTTACTTCATTATTCCATTTTTTCTATTCTTTTGTCAATATACAAAGACAAAAATTCCACACTGCCACTAACGCCCAGAGTGCTGCTGTTCAGGCTCAAGTCATAGTTGTGTGACTCAGACCATTTGGTTTTGCAATGGCTGTCATGATATTTTTTACGTTTTCTGTCCTTTTCACGGATGAAACGCTCAGCCTCTTTCTCATTCATTCCATAAAGCTTGGATACACGGGCAATTTTGTGATCCATGTTACCAATAATGAAAATAGAAATCAGCCCTGGATAGTCCTTAAGGATTGTTTCGGAACAGCGTCCTACAACCACAAAGGATTCTCCTTTTTCAGCCTTTTCCCGCAGGAAATTAAACTGCATCATAGCAACGTTGTCAGCTGGAGAGCTGCTCATTCCTTTCACGGTTCTGTAAAGGAGTTTGTTGTGTTTCATCTCATCATAGATCTCCAGATCCTCTGTTTTTACATTATGAAGATCTGCAACTTCTCTTAAAAGATTGTGATCATAAAGAGATAATCCGTAACGTTTTGCAATTCGTTCTGCAATTTCGTGACCTGCACTTCCGAACTCTCGTCCGATAGAAATAATTACCTGTTTCTGTGTTTTCATAGTATCCTCCTTTCTAAGCAAAAATCAAGCAGATACAAGTGCTCAGGGGACTTGCCTGGCTCAGTTAACATAATTATAAATATCTTGCATAAATCATCAGCATGGAAATAAGAATTACCAGGATTGTGGCTGGTGCCATTGCCTTACAATATTTTCCCCACTTGATCATATGACCGCTTTTAGCTGCTGTTGCGATACCCACTACATTTGCGGAAGCTCCGATAGGAGTTGCGCTTCCACCAATGTCAGTACCCATTGCAAGAGCCCATGCAAGAATGGAAATATTAATTCCCTGTGCTGCTGCCAGATCGTTAATAACCGGAATCATAGTAGCTGCAAACGGGATATTATCAATAAATGCACTTGCCACCGCAGATACCCAGATAATGATTGCAATCATAATCTTCAGATTTCCGCCGCTTACCTTACCAATAAATCCTGCAAGAATTGTCAGAATGCCAGTCTGCTCCAGACCACCTACAACTACAAAAAGTCCTACAAAGAACAACAGTGTTTTGTAATCAACCTTTTTCAGAAGATCTATAGCATCTTTTCCTGAAGTGATCAATGTGAGGGCTGCAATAAATACACCGATACAGGATACGGTAAGTCCTGTCGCTGAATGTGATACCAGTAAAACAACTGCACAAAGGAAGATCACGCAACTGATGGTAAAACCTCTCTTACTTACAATAGCCTCTTCCGGATCCGGTAAAGTAGATGGATCTACCTTTCCCGCATTCTCTGTAAGTTCCTTGCGAAAAACAAAGTAAAAGTAAATTACAACAAGTATCAGTGCTACAACTGCTATCAAACCTGTATTGGTCAGGAAATCTGCAAAGGAAAATCCAAAGGAGGTTCCAATGATAATGTTCGGCGGATCTCCACACATAGTAGCAGATCCACCCAGGTTGGCGCAGAAAATTTCTGCAAGGATCATTGGTACCGGGTTAAATTTAAGCAACTGTGACAGTTCTACTGTAACTGCTGCCAGGAACAGGATTACGGTAATACTGTCAATAAACATAGCAAGTACAAAGGACAGGAGCATAAATGTGATAAAAATCGGAATAATCTGGTATTTAACCAGCTTGGCGATTTTCATACATAACCAGCGGAAAAATCCGGAGTTTGCCATTCCCTCAACCATGATCATCATACCAGCAATGAACACGATTGTTTCCCAGTTGATTCCGGCAGAAGCTTCACCTGCTTCACCTGCTGTATGCCAGAATTCCGGTGAGAAAATACTATGTACATTCAAAGTTTCAATAATTGCCTGAGGGCTGTGCATACAGATTCCGAATACAAGAATCAGTGTAAGAACAGCACATCCCAGTGTAACGATATGTCTTTCCCAGACTTCTGTGATGATCAAAATAAACATTGCCAGGAAAATAATTACTGCTAAAATCTGTGCTATCATTTCTTTCCTCCATGACTGTCAAACCATGCCATCCAGATGCCGGCGGCGATGGCTGCAACAATCATTACTCCTATAAAAATATTAAGTAACATATGGTGTCATACCTCCAATCATATACATTTGTTCACATGGAAAAACAAGCGTACATGATTTTCAGTGTCTCTGTCCGTCCTGATGATGGATATAACAGATGATAAACCGCCTGCCATCAGTGTCATTCCTGGTGAGCAGACGCTTTTTTGTTTTATAAAATACGGTATTCGCAAGCAGAACTGCCAGCATGATGAGCACCACGGTTTCCATACCGCTCTTATAACGAAGACGATGGTCCGTCTCCAGTTTTACAGACAAGTGACGAAGTCCTGTCAGTTCTTCAGCACTTGTCTGAGCGCTTCTGGAAAGCTCTGGTGAGATCAAAGAAGCGGAGGCCGGTTTCAGATCATAAACGTGCATAATATTCTCCGCTTCCATGCCTGCGAAGAATATACATAAAACCGCTACTGTTATGCAGAAAAATAAACAGATGGTACGGCTTACACATTCATTTTTTTTCATTTGGCCTCACCTCGATACCTAAAAAAAATTCGTTTCTATAATAGCAAATTATATATCTTTTTTCAACTTATTTTTTATAGTTATCATTTCATTTAAGCCCATTCCTGCAGCGACAAGATAAATGGGTACAAACATAAACAAATATTTCGCACGGCCTTCAAACAGCAATGTATACGCAGACACACCCAGAATTATTATTTTCATATAGAGCATAAACATATTGTCGGATTTTACCCTTATTCCAATAAACATAATCGCGCCTAATAACATGAGCCATAATATCTGCTGGACCATTGCATAATAACGGTTATTTTCTCTGCCTTCCAAGTAAAGATTCTCAACCCAGGAATCTCCAAATTGTTCTTCTCCACTATAAATCCCTGTTACCGGGGCAAAACAGCCGTCATCATAATTCTGGTAATTCTTATATGTATAGAAAAACAGATTTCCTCTGATTCCGCGGTCTTTTATACGTTTTATTCCTTCAGCTTTATTTGCAGCATCCCGTTCCTTTTTCGTAGCAAAGTCATCTGAAAATTTAAGATCCCTCTTATTATAAGTTCCCAGATGCTGATCATTCTGTCCCATCATGAAGAAATGCCAGAATCCTCTTTGACATTCCGGATCATCCACAAAACCATTCTTTGCCAGATAACTGTTTTGAGCTTTCGTAATTCCACCGAATACACACATAAATACAAGTGCCAGAATACCAAGCTTTTTAAAAAAGACTTTTTTCTCCTGGACCTTCAAGCCTGCAAGCACGATTAAACCTGCGATCAGCAGAATTCCCCCGGTAAATTTTATGTAACAGCCTATACTGAGAGAAATCGTCCCCAGAATCATCCAGATCATATTTGTTCTTCTGTTCACAAGAACAAACAGAAATGCTATCAAAAAGAATGCACCATAGTTATCCGTATATGGCATATATGTACGGATTGAAAAATCATATAAAAAAATGCCGATCAGGAAGATAAATAATGTAATGCCTTTATTATCCGTTAATTTATAACACATCTGTGCAGCCATAAGAACTGATAAATTGATCAGTATAATGCCAATTACAATTACCGGCTGCCAGTCCTTAAATACTGCCACAATCCTTGTAAAAATATAAAATATATTTCTATTCATTCTGTAATAATTAAAATACTCTGGTTTGTAAAGCACATGATCATTTACTAATGAAAGTACTGCCCTGCGGATTGTGCCAAAATCATAACGATATGCTCTTCCCAAATACTGCATAAGGTACAACTGTACCCCAAAGGCAACAGCACTAATGACAATCAATATAATGTAGAACTGTTTTTTCCCTATTTCCGGAATTACGCCAGATTTTTTCTGCCCTGCAAATTTATATATAAGCAATAAAATTATAATAACACATAATGCCGGTACAAAATTACTATATTCGTATACTCTTCTTCTGAATGCCGCATCTCTATCCAGGCTTATTACCGATAATAATGTATAGCCCCAATACCCTGCAAAAAATAATCCAAGCAAAATACTTACTTTTTTGCCCAATTTATTCATTTCCTCTCTCCTTCTTTTGCCACTCATATCATATCATTATAATCTAATTAAATTTCACTGGAATTACTTTTCTATTACAAATTATATACAAAAAACACTATAAAGGAATCCTGTTGGAAATTCACTTTATAGTGCCTTTGCTTCTTACATTTTATTCATTATAAGACAGTCTTATTGATTACTCTGCATCTTCAGCTGTGTCTTCTGTTGTAGCTTCTGCTGCATCTTCTGTTGCATCTTCTGTCTCAGCATCATCACTGTCCTCGAACGGGATAACTGCTCCGTCATATTTCTCGTTGATAAAGTCTTTGATCTCATCAGATTTTAATACGTCTACAAGAGCCTTGATCTTATCACTGTTTTCATTTCCCTCTTTTACAGCAATTACGTTTACATATGTTTTTGCAGCTTCAGAATCAGATTTCTCATATGCAAGTGCATCTTTAGATACAGAGTAGCCTGCCTGAAGTGCATAGTTTCCATTAAGAACGATATAAGCAGTTTCCTCTGCAACACGTGCTACCTGCTCTGCTGCAAGCTCAACGATTTCTACGTTGTATGGGTTCTCCTCAATATCGTTTACAGTTGCCTCAAGACCTACACCATCTTTTAAAGTGATGATTCCGTTGTCCTGAAGGAGAAGAAGTGCTCTTGCCTCATTTGTAGTATCGTTAGGTACTGCGATTGTATCACCATCCTCAATATCGTCAAGGCTGGACTTTGTTCCAGGATAAATTCCAAATGGCTCGTAGTGGATTCCACCTGCATTCACAAGATGAGTTCCTTTTTCTTTGTTGAAGCTGTCCAGATATGGAATGTGCTGGAAATAGTTTGCATCAAAATCACCGCTTTCTACTACCTCGTTTGGCTGTACATAATCATCAAATACAGTCACCTCAAGATCATAGCCTTCTTCCTCAAGAAGCGGCTTTGCTGCTTCAAGGATTTCGGAATGTGGTGTTTCAGAAGCTGCTACTGTAATAGTTTTATCATCATCTGCTGCGAATACAACGGATGTTCCAACGGTTCCAAGTACTAATGCTCCTGTAAGGGCTGCTGCGATTAATTTTTTCATAATAGTTTCCTCCTCTTTTTGGAAAAATATATTTATTTTTGTTATTATCTCTATTTTCGTTTATCCAGTTTATTTGCGATCAGCATACCGATCGTCTGGAAAATCTGTACCAATACTACCAGAAGAATTACAGTTACCAGCATAATATCCGTCTGCCAGCGGTTATATCCGTAACGGACTGCGATATCTCCAAGTCCACCTCCTCCTACTGTTCCGGCCATTGCAGAATAACCAAGAATAGTGCCTGTTACAATAGTAGCACCTGAGATCAGGGAAGTTCTTGCTTCTACAAGAAGAACTCTGAATACAATCTGAAGGTTGCTTGCTCCCATGGCTCTCGCAGCCTCAATAACTCCCGCATCTACTTCATTCAGAGAAGATTCTACCATTCGCCCGATAAAAGGAATTGCCGCAATAGTAAGGGGTACGATAGTAGCTGTAGTTCCATAGCTTTTTCCCACCAGAAATCTGGTAAATGGAATGAGCAGGATCAGAAGAATCAAAAATGGAATGCTTCGGAAAATATTAGCTATCACATCCAGGATCTTGTACAATACTGCATTTGGCCGCAGGCCTTCTTTGTCAGATACCTTCAGAAGAACACCAAGAGGCATTCCAAACACATATCCGAAAAATGTAGAAAACAGTGTCATGTACAATGTTTCACCTACACCTGCGATAATCATATCAGTTACTTGCTTTGTCCACATAATCAGTTCGCCTCCCCTATTGCTAGTCCACGTTCTGTAAGAAATTTCTTCATCTCCGGCACATGGGTGCTGCCGCTCATAAACTGGAGAATCATCTCTCCTTTCGCTACACCACCTACATTTTTGGTGTCGGCCTTCAGAATATTTACAGGTTCATGGAAGGTTAATACAAGGTTTGCGATAACCGGTTCGAATGCGGAATTTTCGGAAAATACAATTCGAATGATCTCACCGCTCTGGATTTCCGGCTGAGTCAGCTTCTGGCTTTCCACCTCGGAACCATTGTCTCGGCTGATCAGTTCTTTGGCCACCTGTGACTTGGGATGATTGAAAATGTCTTCTACCAGCCCCTGTTCCTTTACTTCACCATCCTTCATGATTGCCACATGGGAACAAATCTCACGAACAACTGACATCTGGTGGGTAATGATCACAATAGTGATTCCAAACTTCTGGTTAATGTTCTGCAAAAGCTCTAATATAGAGGAAGTAGTCTGGGGATCCAGTGCGCTTGTAGCTTCATCGCAAAGCAGGATCTGCGGATCTGAAGCAAGTGCTCTGGCAATTGCCACTCTTTGCTTCTGTCCACCAGAGAGCTGTGCCGGATATGCTTTCGCCTTATCAGCCAGTCCTACGATTTCCAGAAGCTCAAGAGCCTTTGCTCTTGCTTCGGCTTTTTTCTTTCCCTGAATATATAATGGGAAGCAGATATTTTCCAGAACGTTCTTCTGCATAAGAAGATTAAAATGCTGGAAGATCATTCCTATTTTTTCCCGCTCCTTGCGAAGTTCTTTTGAAGAAAATTCACCTAAAGATTTTCCGTCTATGAGAACGCTTCCCTCAGATGGGACTTCAAGAAAGTTCATACATCGCACCAGGGTACTTTTTCCTGCGCCAGACATTCCAATGATTCCATAAATATCTCCGGATTCAATGGAGAGGCTTACATTTTTCAGTGCGTGTACAGAACCATCTTTTGTCTCGAAGGTTTTGCTCACATTTTGAATAAGTATTGAAGACATGTCTTTCCTCTTTCCTTGTTTTTGGTTGTTTTATCGTCGATAGGGTTACTATAACACATTTCATAAATAAGTGCTAATTCGAAAAAGTTAGCGCCAGTTATAGTTAAAAGCTATAGCCAGACAAGAGGCACCAGCGTGGACGGGATTAACGTAATGCCTTATCCTTGTATTTCCCAATCTCTTCCAGGTACTTCTGTCCTAATTTACTGATCGTGGTGCCTTTGCGGGCCAGATAGCCAATTGTCATAACCTCGTCGGAATCTAGTTTCACAGCGCAGTAGTCGGAGCCATTAAGTTCTTCGCAGATGATTCCGGAGCACAGGGTATAGCCGTTGAGGCCAACCATCAGGTTCAGGAGAGTGGCGCGATCGTTGGCTTTGATGAGACGCTTGTACTCATAGGTGCTCAGAACTTCTTCCGCGAAGTAGAAGGAGTTGTAGGTGCCTTGCTCAAAGGAGAGGCAGGGGTACTCCCGGAGGTCCTCCAGAGTGATCAGATCACGGTCAGCAAGGGGATGACCTTTCCACATATAGACGTAAATACTGCACTCCAGAATAGGGTGAAATTCCAGGTTAAATTCATGAAAAAGCTTCTCCAGGACTTTGTGATTAAAGTCATTCAGATAAAGGATGCCGATCTCACTTTTGAAATCTTTTACGTCAGTGATAATGTCATAAGTTCGGGTTTCATGGACGGCGAATTCGTATTCGTCCATTCCGAACTGTTTTACCATTTCCACAAAGGCGTTTACCGCAAAGGTGTAGTGTTGCATGGAGACGCTGAATTTCTTCTTGGTGTGCTCCTTGGAAACATATTTCGATTCGATCAGCTCATACTGTTCTACCACCTGGCGGGCGTAGCCTAAGAATTCCTCTCCTTCAGGGGTTACGGAAATTCCACGGTTGGTCCTGCGAAAAAGCTCTACCCCGATTTCTTCCTCCAGTTCACGGATTGCCGAAGATAAACTTGGCTGTGATATAAAAAGATTCCGGGCAGCTTCATTCATGGAATTGGAATTTGCCACCATGATCGCATAACGAAGTTGTGCCAGAGTCATAATAATTCCTCCAGGGAATCGTCACTGCTCTCCCCGCCCATGCTCACGCGAATTCCGTTAATTTCCACATCCTCCATCGGAATCACCAGACATTTACGGCCATCAATAATTCTGGTCTCCACCAGTTCTACTTTATCTGGTTCTACATGGATCACTACATCCGGCGTTTTGATCTCGAACTTACGAGTGTTAGTGATGTTGGAGGCTACCATAGTGGCTTTTTCGCCTGCAACCACCTCATACTGATTATCAAAGGTTTCCAGTTTCTCATCCTCTACGCCGCAATCCTCAAAAAGCCGCTTCACTTCAGACTTAGTGAGCACTACCGGATCTGGAGAGTCCTTCTGAGCTTCAATAATCTCATTCAGCTTCTCATGGATTTCAATAACCGTATCATACTGGCAGTCGTCCCCAAGAGTTTCCTCCACCAGCATATTAAAGGAATCACGCTGTCCACCTGCTGAAAGGGGCGCTGTACAGCCAAACACTTCATCCACAAAAATGTCGTGAAGCTGCTCTGCATTCTTGGAATAATAGAGCATGCCGTGAATATCAGTGCTTCGGTCGTTGAATAACGGGAAAAGAAAACCATTCTCCGGCATCTCCACAATCCAGTCACGGATGCGGTCCTGGATCAGATTAGCCTCTGCATTATAGCAAAGTCCCGCCTTGGACAGCTTCACCGGACAAATGCTGCAAAGAAGGTGCTCGTAAATCTCCTCGGAAGCATCATCCATATCAATTCCATCAGAAGTTCTTCCCGGGATATCGTATACCGCATGTACCAGGATTATGTAGTAATTTTCCGGATAGTCATAATTTTCGATAATTTTGTCATAAAAGCTCTCAATTAAAGCATCATCCTTCAGCTTGCTGGCACGTAGCTTCATCAGGAATTCGTGCTTGCCTCCCTCTCTCTCCTCATTTAAGGGGAATTCCATATTCATCAAATTCTTTCCCAATGTACCGGAAAGGGTTTTCTTGAATATTTCGAAATATTTGAACATTTCTTCCTCAGAAAGGGAAAGAAACGCTTCTTTCAGCTCTGTTTTTTTGTTTTTCTCAGCATCTACATAACAGCCGCAAATTCTGGTAATATTGCAATTTGCTGGTGTCAGCTGCTTCTTAATTTCGGAAATTTCTTTTTTGTTCATATATATGTCCTCCAGTATTTCAGAAAATATTATTAGCTCTGGGATTTCAGCCTTTTTATTTTAGCTTAACACCCCACAAAATTTCAAGAATTACTTACAGGAACAATAAATCATGATTAATGGTCGTATAAAATAACTCCTTAAACTTCTCCATATCACGCGTCTGTCCTAACGCCCACATCATCTTGGTCACAGAAGCCTCCAGTGTCATATCATAGGATTCCAGCACCGGAAATCTCTCTTTAATAATCTTTCCAACCTGGTAAACCTCCATATCACTTCCCTCGTGGGTAACCTGTGTAGCCATACATACCGGCTTGCCCGCTTCGATCCAGTGACCGATTTCCTCCATGAAATCATCGTTCTCATAGTGAGGCAGCCCCCCTACACCAAAGGACTCAATGATCAGCCCATCGTAAGACGGGAAAAGAGCCTCCAACACTTTCCCATCAATCCCTGGTATCAGCTTCAGCAGAAAAATCTTCTGATTCATTTCATGATAAAATACCAGTGGCTTGGTTGACTGATCCTTGTCATCAATATAGAAAATTATTTTATTATCATGGATTGACGCAATATCCGGATAATTAATGCTGGAAAAAGCATTATAGCTTTTGGAAAATTCCTTTTTCGCTCTGGTTCCTGCGATCACTTTTCCACCAAATACAATGGAAATACCGTGTGCACGGTCGTGAGATGCGAATCGCAGACTATCCAGCAGATTGGATCGGGCGTCTGTAATAGCCAGGTCAATAGGCTTCTGAGCTCCTGTGATCACAATAGGCCTGCGGTTATTCTGGATCAGATAAGACAAAGCTGCTGCTGTATATGCCATAGTATCAGTTCCATGGCAAAGCACAAAGCCATCATAAAATTCATATTTGGATTCGATCAATGCAGCAAGCTTCTGCCAGTGATCATAGCACACATTTGTACTGTCCAGAGCAAATGGCTGTACGGTATCAATCGTGCAGAATTCCCTGGCTTCAGGAATATATTCCAGCAGCTCCTCTGCAGAAATCTGTGGTGCCAGGCCATCTGCGGTATATTTGGAAGCAATGGTGCCGCCTGTTGCGATGAGAAGTATCTTTTTCATGTTATCCTCCTGTAAAAAAAAGGCCCGCCCGAATCTTCACCCAGGCAGGCCTTTATTGTGTTATCAATTTTCCTCAGCTGTGTCTTCTTCACTATCGTCAGCTGCTGTCTCAGCATCCTCGGCTGTCGCCTCAGCATCCTCAGCTGCTGTCTCAGCATCCTCAGCCGTTGCCTCAGCATCCTCGCTTGTATCTGCTGCAGTCTCTTTAATAGTAAAGCTGTGGTCATCTGTAATTGTCAAAGTGGAAAGCACTTTATCATTTACAGTAACCTCCGCATCATCCAGCCACTTCTGGGTAGTCTCAGAATAATAAGCACTGCGCTTGGTGTTCTCAAGAGATTCTTTCTTGGAAGCAGTTGCATCTTCATCATTTACCTTATCCATACGGAGTACATATACATTAGTTTCAGTTTCAACAAGCTCACCATAAACCTCTCCATCCTTCAGGGTTCTAAGAGCTTCTACGACAGCGTCATCATAAGAGTTGGAAATATCCTCATCCTCACTGTCATTTGCAAAAATAGTACCGGTCAGCCCACTGTAGGTATCATCTACCGCTTTAGCGGTTTCTCCCATATCTGCAGTAGGATCCTCTTTCATCTTATCAAGGATTTCCTGTGCCTGCTCCTTACGGGATGCGATATCATCGTCAGTAAGATCATCCCCACTAATAGAAATACTTACATAGCTGAAAGAAGACTGCTGTGCTTCCTCATCAGTTATGTTAACCTCTGCCTCATTTCGGATCGGATCGTAAATTTTCTGGCGGTAGGTCTCAAGCTCCAGAAGAGTCTTAACCTGCTCCTCTGAAACAGCTAATTCCTTCAGGGTATCCTCATCATTATCCTTCATAAACTGTGCTGCTGCCTCTGCGATAGCAGTCTCATCATCAGAAGTAACCTCCACGCCATAATCAGCTGCCTTCTCCTTCATGATGTACATCAGCTCAACCTGCTCCATGAACTGCCCTACAGCCTGCTCACCATATGTGGTACCGGCATTCTCATCAACAACCTGGCTCCAGATATTCCCTGCACTTCCCATGAAGCTCTTGTACATGGCAACTGTCTGTGCCTGTGACTGACGGGCATACAAGCTTACCACACCCATAGGAATGTCTGTGCCATCTACAGTGGCAACTGTCTTCTCTCCATCTATAGTCTTACTTCCGCAGCCGGAAAGCATTCCGATCGCCATTACGCCAGTCAATGCTGCTACGGTTGTGTTTTTCACGATTTTTTTCATATTGATCACCAATTACCCTTTCACTGATGTGCCGATCAGCCGCGGTGCAGATTCTGCCCCTTTCCCAATGCGGACACGTTAATAAGAGTATAAAACTTTTTTCCCATGAGGGCAAGTAGAAAGGAGAAAATCACACAATTTTCACTCATCTTCAACCAGCTCCATCAACTCCTTGGCAAGCACAGTTAATGCCTGCACAATATCTCCAACGGGAGAAAACAAAAGCTTCGGCTCTTTATCCGGCTTAAACTGCAGCTGTCTGCGATATTTGGCGATTAGCGGAGGAATACCCTCCGGGTTCAAGTGCGCATTTTCGTAAAGAGTGATCCGGATTTCTCTCTGCATCTGCTTGATTTCCGTGATATAGCCCTGATGAGCCAGGGCCTTCAGTCTGGCAATGGCAAGAAGATTCAACACTGCTTTCGGCGGCTCTCCAAAACGGTCGATCAGTTCCTCCAGCATGTCGTCATATTCCTGCTGAGATTCAATTCCTGCAATACGTTTATAAATATCCAGCTTCTGGAACTCATTGCTGATATAAGTATCCGGAATAAAAGCATCCATATTCAGGTCAATGGTAGTCTCGAAGTCCTCCATGGTATGAATCCCCTTAGCCTCCTTAACTGCCTCGCTGAGCATTTTGCAATAAAGATCATAGCCCACTGCGTTCATATGGCCATGCTGCTGGGCTCCCAGCAGATTTCCTGCACCACGAAGCTCCAGATCACGCATGGCTATTTTAAATCCACTTCCCAGATCTGTAAACTCACGGATAGCAGAAAGACGTTTCTCAGCAACCTCACGAAGCATGGTATTTCTTCGATACATAAGGAACGCATAAGCAGTCCTGTTAGAGCGGCCGATTCGTCCCCGAAGCTGATAGAGCTGGGAAAGTCCATATTTATCAGAATCATGGATGATCATAGTATTCACATTTGAAATATCCAGTCCTGTCTCAATAATAGTGGTGGAAACCAGCACATCAATGTCTCCATTAATGAAGTCATACATTACCCGCTCAAGCTCTCTCTCGCTCATCTGTCCATGGGCAAAATCCACTCTTGCCTCGGGAACCAGCCTGGAGATCCGAAGAGCAACCTCGTCAATATCTGTAACCCTGTTATACACATAATAAACCTGGCCGCCTCTTCTCAACTCCCTTCCGATAGCCTCTCTTACCGTCTCCTCATCATATTCCATAACATAAGTCTGAATAGGCATACGATCCATAGGCGGCTCTTCCAGCACACTCATATCACGGATGCCGATCATACTCATATGAAGAGTCCGGGGAATCGGTGTCGCAGTCAATGTGAGCACATCAACATCCTTTTTCAGCTGCTTGATTTTCTCCTTGTGGGTAACACCGAAGCGCTGTTCCTCGTCAATGATCAGAAGCCCCAGATTCTTGTACTCCACATCCTTGGACAGAACTCTATGAGTACCAACCACAATATCTACCTGTCCTTTTTTCAGCCCCTGGAGAGCCTTTTTCTGCTGGGCAGGTGTACGGAACCGACAAAGCAGTTCCACACGTACCGGAAAATCCTTCATTCTCTGGACAAAAGTGTTATACACCTGCTGTGCCAGAATGGTTGTAGGCGCAAGATAAACTACCTGTCTGCTTTCCTGAACCTCCTTAAAAGCAGCACGAAGGGCAATCTCTGTTTTTCCATAGCCCACATCACCACACACCAGACGATCCATGATTTTGGTGCTCTCCATGTCCCGTTTTGTGTCCTCAATGGCATTCAGCTGATCCTCTGTCTCCTCATAAGGGAACATTTCCTCGAATTCACGCTGCCAGACAGTATCCGGACCGCACACATAGCCCTCTTTTTCCTGACGCACAGCATAGAGCTCCACCAGCTCCTTTGCTATATTTTTAACAGCACCTTTTACCTTGGATTTCGTCCGGTTCCACTCCTGAGTGCCAAGCTTATTTAATCTGGGCGCTTTGGCTGTATCCGCACCGGAATACTTCTGCAAGGCATCCAGCTGGGTTGCCAGAATGTATAAATTACTTCCATCGCGGTATTCAATCTTAATGTAATCCTTTAAAACCTTATCTACTTCTACCTTTTCAATTCCGCGGTAAATTCCCAGTCCATGCTTTTCATGAACCACATAATCTCCAATGGAAAGCTCTGCAAAATCCTGGATCCGCTTACCATTATAGATTTTTTTCTTTTTCTTTTTTTTCTGTTCCTGACCGAAAATATCAGTTTCTGTAATTACTGCAAATTTAATCAGAGGATATTCGAAGCCTTTCCTGGCGTGCCCATAGAAAACTATAATTTCCCCGGCTCCTACCACTCTGTCATAGTCAGATCCGTAAAAAGCATTCAGTCCGTTATCCTGCAGATCCTTTGCAAGTCTCTCTGCCCTTGTTCTGGAACCGGAAAGAAGGATGATCTGATACCCCTTTTTCTTATATTTCTTCAGTTCTTCAACCAGAAGCTCAAAACTGCTGTTATAAGAGGTCACACTCTGCACTGTCAGATTGTATTTTTCCGCTGCAAAATTCCACTCTACTCCCCGCGGTTCCAAAGCTGACAACGAAACCGCCCGGCATTTATTCAGCTCCTTTTGAACTTTGGAAAACTGGCAAAGCCATTGCACCGGAAGGTTTTTTTCCCCTTTTTCTTCTCTGCGGATACGACTCTGCTCATACTCTTCCTCCACACTCTGTCCGCTTTCCAGGATCCGGTTGGGCTCATCCAGAAACAGTAGCATTTTATCTCTGGGAAAATAATCAGCAAAGGAAACCATCTTTTTGCCGTCATTCCATTCCACAGCCGGATAAATAGCTATTTCATCCAGATTCTCCAAAGAACGCTGACTCTCTGCGTCAAAGCTTCGGATAGAATCCACCTCATCACCCCACAGCTCGATCCGCCATGGGTTCTCTTCTGTCAGACAGTAAATGTCTACAATACCGCCACGTACAGAAAACTGACCGGGCATCTCCACCTGACCGACACGCTGATAGCCCAGCTGGACCAGAGTATTTTTCAGCGCATCCATATTGATCACACTGTCTGAATAGAAATGAAGTACCTTTTTTCTGATCTCCTCCAGCGGCATCAGGTAGTCCATACAGCCGTCAATACTGGTGACAACTGTCAGATCTTCCTTTTCCAATAAAGCTTTTACTACACACATTCTCTGACGGATCAATAAATTCCCTTGAATATCAGCCTGAAAAAACAGAAGATCCTTTGCAGGATAAAACATGGTATTTTTGTTATAAAAGCGCAAGTCCTCATAAATCTCTTTGGCTTGACGTTCATCCCCTGCGATCACCAGACGCATGGATGCTTTACCGGAAAGCCCATGGATCAAATGTGCCTTCTGGGATTCCAGACAGCCTGTGACCTGAACAATCCCCTGATTCTTCTCAAGGCCTTTTTCTATTTCTTCAAATTCTGCCATCCCACTAAGAGGCTGGATAAATGAAAGCATGGCTCTCCTCCTTCTCCCTTTACCTTTTTCCAGGGAAAAAGAAGCCCAGTTTGTTAACTGGACTTCCTTCTGTTGTATTCGTTCATAGCCACATCCGGGCCATCTGTTATAATTTTTTCTACTGCATCTGCAGCAAGCTGGATTGTCTCATCCACAAGCTTGCGGTCATCTGATGAAAATCGGCCAAGCACATGATCTGCCAGATCCCATCCCTTAGGTTTTGCACCTACACCAATCTTTATACGCATAAATTTCTGGGTGCCAAGCCTGCCTATAATGTCCTTCAGTCCATTATGCCCACCTGCACTCCCCTGCTTCCGGATGCGAAGCTGTCCCGGCTCCAGATCAATATCATCCTGAATAATGATCAGCTGGCTCTCCGGATCAATTTTGAAATAAGCTGCCATCTCCTGTACCGGACCACCGCTTAAATTCATAAAGGACAAAGGCTTCATAAAAATCACCTTTTCTCCTCCAATAAAACCAGATCCATACATTGCATTAAATTTTACTCCGCCCTGTGGAATATTATGACGTTCCACAAGCAGATCAATTGTGTCAAACCCCATATTGTGGCGGGTTGCCTCATACTGCTTTCCGGGATTTCCCAGTCCAACAACTAAATACATACTTTTATTTTCCTTAACTTTATTATGACCATACTGCCTGATTTGATTAATTAAAGTAAACCATTTCATCTGCCAAAGGCTCACAAGGTGTTACATTCTCAGCATAAAGGACAATCCCTTCACCCTGGTATTCAGAACGGTTCTCAAAAGCAGCCTTCGCAGTAACTTCAACCCATTCTCCCGGCTTCAGTTTCGGTGCATATGCACTCTTGCAGATATATCCCAGGAAAGAAGTATCATCTGCACAGCAGGTCATAGCTGTACGTCCCGGAATAAAGAACTTGCTTCCCATTCCTCTTGGACGTCTTGCCCGTGCCTTAAAGCGAAGAGTTTTTCCCACATAGCGATCCGGATGATCCATGGCATCTACAAACCAGATTCCGTAATCCTCCGGTGGAATATCTACAACATCTCCGTCCAGGTCAAATGGCATCTGATCCGCGAAAATGTCTGTCATCTCGCCCTCTTCATCTTCAAAAATAACCTCTGCGCTTGGATTTACAACCTTAATACTTCTGCGGAAGTTAGCAAGAGGATATTCTTTCTTACATCGGTTGAACACAACCATATCTGAATTACGGGACATATCCATAAAAATAGATTTCATATTCTGCATGTATACCTGGAATGTACTTGCATCCACACAGGTAATGTGCTGTTCAATGCCCCAGCCTGCCGGAAGCTTCATTTCTTCAAACTTGCTTACCAGCCACATTCCATTATATTCCATAACCACTCGCTCCGGCTGGTGGATAATGTCCAACGCCTGGAGACGCTCCGGTGTGAGCTCCTCTTCCTTCTCAATAATCTCAATTACAATATTATCCTTTGCAAGAGCATCCTCATCATACTCTTCCTCTCCTTCCTCGCAAAGAATGAGAAGAGTTTTTCCCTCTGTACGGAAATAATCCTGCTGAAGAGTAAAACTGAGAAAAGAGGTCTTACCGCTTTCCAGAAAACCTGTTATGAGATAAATCGGTACTGTAATTTCATCCATGTTACAGAAACCTCCTTGTATTTTTTATGCCACGCCAAAAAGCTTGGCGATCTTATCTTCCTTTAATTTAGAGCCAATAACACAAAGACGTCCGGTGTACTCCGGTGAGCCTTCACGAATTTCTGTTTCCTCAGGAACCATATCAAAGTAGATCCAGGTTCCGTCTTCTGCCGGAAGCATTCCCTTCGCACGGAGTATTACACCATACTCATCAGAAGAGGAAAGCTCCTCAAGCATCTTCTCAAGATCCTCTCTTGTAAATTTCTTAATAGTCTCACGTCCCCAGCTGGTAAATACCTCATCTGCGTGATGATGGTGATGATCATGTCCGCAGCTGCACTCTCCATCATGGTCATGGTGATGATGCTCATGCTCGTGATCGTGGTCATGTCCGCAGCCACACTCTCCGTCATGGTCATGATGATGCTCATGCTCGTGATCGTGGTCATGTCCGCAGCCACACTCTCCGTCATGGTCATGATGATGCTCATGTTCGTGATCGTGGTCATGTTCGCAGCCACACTCTCCATCATGGTCATGGTGATGGTGCTCATGCTCGTGATCATGTCCGCAGCCGCACTCTCCATCATAGTCGTGGTGATGATGCTCATGCTCCTCCTTCAAAAGCTCGTCTGCCAGGGATACCGGATGCTCCATAACCTCCAGGATTTTCTTTCCATCCAGTTTCTCAATAGGAGTAGTAATAATAGCCGCCTTCTCATTAATAGAGCGAAGAAGCTCCATAGACTCCATTGCTTTCTTCTCATCCACAATATCAGTACGGCTCATAATGATCGCACCAGCATACTGAACCTGGTTATCGAAAAATTCACCGAAGTTTCTCATATA
The DNA here is from genome assembly GCA_934408705.1 of uncultured Blautia sp. Lineage (GTDB taxonomy): Bacteria > Bacillota > Clostridia > Lachnospirales > Lachnospiraceae > Blautia_A. The sequence continues at coordinate 31,652 of CAKRVL010000016.1, forward strand.
CATTTTGCATTTCTTAGCATCAACAACTGTAGTATAGCTGTTCAGCTCAATATCAACATCCTCTTCTACGCCCTGCACGGCCTTAATAACATCAGAAAGCTTACCTACTCCTGATGGCTCGATCAGGATACGATCCGGATGATATTTCTCCACAACTTCCTTAAGAGAAGCGCCGAAGTCTCCAACCAGAGAACAGCAGATACATCCGGAATTCATCTCACGGATCTCAATTCCTGCATCCTTCAGAAATCCACCGTCAATGCCGATTTCACCAAACTCATTCTCAATCAGCACTACCTGCTCACCTTCAAATGCTTCCTTCAGAAGCTTCTTAATAAGAGTTGTCTTACCGGCTCCAAGGAAACCGGAAATAATATCAATCTTTACCATTCTATTTTCCCCTTTCTATTATACAGCTAGAAAAGGGGACATGACTATGTCACATCCCCCTGATATATTATGATATGAGTGTCAAAAGGCTTTTTGACCTTTTGACACTGGTATCATATTATCCTAATTTCACGAAATCATGCAAATCAGCCATTGATCATGAAATGCATAAGCTTATCAATATCATCTTTCTCGTATGCAACGATCTCAAGCTCCGGAATCTCGCCATTAGAGAAAATATTTGCAAGAGATACATACTGTGATAATTTAGATTTCAGGTTCAGTCTGTCACCTTCGCCAGTTACAAGCTCTACCTTACCGGAACAGCTGTCAATTACGTCAAAAAATTTCTGAATGTCTTTAATATTAGATACCTTCATGTCAATATTCTCCTTTCAACATGTAAAACTATTTTCATTTCCTATCGTTCGCGCTCATTATAGCGCAACTTTTTCCAAATATCAACAAGTTTTTAGACATCTGTAAAAAATCCCCAACACTCACAAACAAAGTCGGATTCTATCCCTTTCTTTAGGCATTTTTAATACTAATCACAGCACTGGTCTGTCCATATTGCTACTATTTAGTACTGAAAAACCGCAACTCCATACGCCGGTAGTGGATAAGCAAAGGAAAATGGACGATTGTCACATTCCTGTTTCTCTGCCTTAAATACCTTCTTCGCAGTCTGTCCCTTCTCATCTAAAACCAGTGTATACTGTTTCTTCTTCGGAACACCCACACGATAATCCGGACGATCCACAGGAGTAAAATTACATACCACCAGAAGGTTATTTCTTCCAGTAGGTGACTTTCTTACAAAACTGAAAATACTTCTGTCTCCATCGTCCGCATTGATCCACTCAAAGCCTGACGGATCATTATCCGTTCCATAAAGTGCAGGATATTTACGATACATCTTCAAAAGAGCCTGAACAAAGTCCTTCAACTCACGATGGTTCTCTTCCCCCAGAAGGAACCAGTCAAGCTCTCTCTCCTCACTCCATTCCCTAAGCTGTCCGAACTCCTGTCCCATAAACAAAAGCTTCTTACCCGGATGACAGAACATAAATGTATAAGCCGCCTTCAGATTCTTAAACTTATCTTCCGCCTCACCAGGCATTTTCTCAAGCATGGATTTCTTCAGATGAACTACCTCATCATGAGAAATTACCAGCACATACTTCTCGCTGTAAGCATAAGTCATAGAGAAGGTCATCTTATTATGGTTAAATTTACGGAAATAAGGATCCAGCTTCATATATTCCAGGAAATCGTTCATCCAGCCCATATTCCACTTCAGAGAGAATCCCAGACCGTCATCCTCCGCCTTTCCTGTAACCTTAGGCCATGCAGTAGACTCTTCTGCAATCATCACAGTACCATGATTTCTTCCAAGGACCACAGTATTCAGATGTTTAAAAAACTCAATAGCCTCCAGGTTCTGATTTCCACCGTATTTATTAGCCACCCACTGACCATCACTCTTACCATAATCCAGATACAGCATAGAGGCAACAGCATCAACACGAAGGCCATCCACATGGCACTCCTCGATCCAGAACAACGCATTAGCAATAAGGAAGTTCTTCACCTCTGGCCTGCCATAATTATATATCTTAGTTCCCCAATCCGGATGCTCACCCTGTCTTGGATCCTCATGCTCATAAACTGCAGTTCCATCGAAATTCACAAGACCATGTGAATCCTTCGGAAAATGCGCTGGTACCCAGTCCAATATAACACCAATCTTCTGTCTGTGGAGATAATCTACCATGTATTTAAAGTCCTGCGGTGTTCCATAACGGGAGGTCGGAGCATAATAGCCGGTAACCTGATATCCCCATGAGCCATCAAATGGATGCTCTGCGATTCCCATTAATTCCACATGTGTGTATCCCATTTCCTTCACATACTGGGCAAGCTTCACCGCCAGTTCTCTGTAATTATAAAAGCCCTTCTCATTCTCTTTAGTAACAGGATGCTTCATCCAGGAGCCTGGATGCACTTCATAAATTGCCATGGCATCTTTATTTTCGTCAAATTTCTGGCGATTCTTCATCCATGTGGCATCCTTCCACTTGTAACTCTGGATATCTGTAATACGGGAAGCAGTTCCGGGACGCAGCTCTGCTTCATTTGCATAAGGATCGGCCTTATAAATATGCTCTCCGTTCATTCCCACAATAAAAAACTTATAAAGCTGTCCGATCTTTGCTTCCGGGACAAACGTCTCAAATACACCGATAGGGCCTGCCTTTGTCATCGGATCAGCCTGCTCATCCCAATCATTAAACTCGCCAATTACAGAAACAGCCTGTGCATTAGGCGCCCACACAGCAAAATAAACGCCTTCTTTTTTCCCATCCTTCAAAGGATGAGCGCCAAGCTTTCTGTACACATCATAATGGGTACCCTGGCCAAAAAGATACTGGTCAAGCTCTGTAAACTGTAATTTCTCTCCCATCAGACAGTTACCTCCCTAAACATTCAAATTCTTATGTACATTATAGCACACTCCCTTTTCCCATGCTACCACAAATTTGTCTATTATTCATAAAGAATATACATTGAGTTCAATTTTTACTGTAAAAAAATACGCCTATACTTTAATATTTTCATCTCAAGTATAAGCGTATTTTTCATTTAATGTCTATGAGCAGCTACTAAATATCTGCTTAAATTATTCACCGGAGTCACTACTCGAACCGTCGTCGGTATCTCCGTCATTTCCGTCAGTATCGCCGTCGCTTTCACTATCGTTGCTTTCATCAGAAGAGTCCTCAGAAGAATCACTATCAGAAGATTCACTTCCATTATATCCAGGTACATAACCGGCATCAAGTGCGCTCTGCCAGAACTCCGCATACTTGGCTGGCTTAAGTGTAACATTTTTGGCCGCTGCCATCTCACTGACGGTCACCAGCTTATATCCCTGATCTACAAGTGCCGGAATCAGTCTGAGCGCAGCATCAACAGAAGGTTTATGAATATCATGCATCAGAATAACAGCTCCATCTCCCAGATTGCTGTCATTCATGATTCCATTATAATCCAGATCTGCATCCAGATATTTCCAGTCCAGACTGTCAATAGACCATAAGATAAAAGGCTTGCCTACAGCTGCAATAATATCATCGGTGTAATTTCCATAAGGAGGACGTATTACAGTGGATTCCTGTCCGCAGGCATCGATAAGCGCCTGATCTGTATCTCCGAATTCCTTTACTACTCCATCCAGGCTCAGATCCAGCATATTCTGATGATCCCATGAATGATTTCCAAGCTCACAGCCCAGCTCAACCATCCGCTTCACAGTCTCTGGATACTGATCTACAAGCTGTCCCAGCATAAAGAATGTAGCATGTGCATTATTCTCCTCCAGACAATCCAGAAGCTTATCTGTGTACTGTCCGGGACCATCATCAAAGGTAAGTGCGATCAAAGGACGTTTCTTCTCTGAATTATAGGAACCATCTTCATTAAAATAATAATCATTTGCACCCTTGGTCACCCATCCGGTCTGCATATATCCATTAGAATTAAATGCATATTTCACACCATCAATTTCAGCAAAACCGTCCGCATAATATGTACCATCTGCATTCTGATACCATCGGCCATTATCATCCTCATGCCAGCCGGCTGTCAGAGATGCCACCTTCGTTACATCACTCTGCCCCTTCAGTGGCTGTCTCACCGCTTCCGTAGAGGCGGAAGCATCAGATTCACTGCTTCCTGTACCGTCATCAGCCTGTACACTCTGGGACTTTCCTGTACTCTTACCCCCGACTCTGTTAATAATCGGGAAAATCACTCCCCTTATTACAAAAATCACAGCCAGCAGCATTGCCACCACGTAAGTGACCAGCTTAATAATCTTCCGTCTTCTTATCTGGCGCTGCTTTCTGCGCATTCTCTCGCGCAATACCCTTCTGTCCATTTATACTCCTTCTTTATCCAGTGTTACTTAGTGTAAAGAATCTCTCTCTTAAATCTCTGTCCTTCCTCTGACGTCGTTACAGTCATAGCCCCTATCTGGTTGCTTCTCCCTATAATACTTCCTTCAGTTCCAGCTCCTCTGTTACAAGAAGAATATCTGCTTCCTTCCCGACAGAAAGGGAACCCACCTTATCATAAATCCCAATGCTCTTCGCCGGGTTCCGTGTAGCTGCAAAAATTGCCTCGTCAAGAGGCACTCCAAAGGAAACCGCCTTACGCATACAATCATACAGATTCGTAGCTGAGCCTGCAATAGTACCATCCTTCAGTGTCGCCTTGCAATCCTTCATAGTAACTTCCTGACCACCAAGCTGATAAGTACCATTCTCCATTCCGGTTGCCATCATGGAATCGCTGATCAGAATAACCCGTTCCGGCCCAAACATTTTAAATGTGGCGCGGATCACAGATGGATGAATGTGAATTCCATCACAGATCATCTCCACCATACATTGCTCATCATCTCTGGCAGCTCCTATCAGTCCCGGCTCCCTGTGTGCCAACGGCTGCATAGCATTGTAAAGATGTGTTACATGATGGGCACCTCTTCTCATTGCCTCCGCAGATGTATCATAATCCGCAGCAGTATGTCCCAGGGAAATGCATACCTCATCGTGCACCTCATCAATAAACTCCATAGCACCTTCTACATTAGGTGCAAGAGTTACCAATTTCACCATATTACCGGAATATTCATTCAGCTCACGGAAAAATCCGGCATCTGGTCTGCAAATATATTTCTCTACATGAGCGCCTTTTTTCTTCGCATCCAGAAACGGCCCTTCCATATTAATACCACGAACAAAAGCTCCATCATTCATTTCTCCAACGGTCTTAATCGTAGAAAAAATCTCCTTCAGCTCCTCTGCCGGTAATGTCATGGAAGTAGGGCAATAGGAAGTAATTCCGTGGTTCTTCTCATATTTCAGAATAACCTTGAGTCCCTCTGGATCAGCATCAGAAAAGTCATGCCCGAAAGCACCGTGGCTATGAACATCCACCAGTCCCGGAATCACCTTAAGCCCTGTTGCATCTATAACTGTTTTATCTGTGACCTCTGCTTCTGAAGCCACAATCTTATGGTTCTCTATATACAGCTCCTGTACCAGAAAGCTTCCATCCTCCTGAAATACTTCTCCGTTTTTAATGATCATGATTCTCTGTCCCCCTTCTGGAATCAATTAATTCTCTGTATTCGTATCCTGGGTATCTGATGCTTCATCTGTTTCAGTTCCAGATGCTGTACCGTCAGCTGCTGTACCTGTATCTGCAGTTGTACCAGTTACCTCGCCATCCGCTGCATCTGAAGTGTCATCAGAAGCTGTCTGGTCATAATTAGCATTTGCAATAATAAAATTCTGAACTCTTATAAGTCCAATACTTTCATCTACCGCAACCTGTCCGTAAGTATCAATAAGAGCTGCCAGATCACCGGAAGCATACTGTTCTACCAGCTGATTCTGGATTGCAAGGCTCTCCTCATCCTCCAGAGTCATTCCCTCAGCATCCATAATTCCCTGAATGATCAGATCCTGTTTTACCTTAGCCTGTGCATACTGCTGGCACTGTGCCTCAAAATCATCCATTGAAACACCCTGGGAAGCCACGAAATCCTCCAGTTCCATATTTCCCTGCTTAGCATAAGCTTCTGCCTGATTACGGAAGGTCTTCGCTGCCTCTTCCACATCCTTCTCCGGATACTCCACAACCTCAGAATTAGTATAAACTGTACTCCATGCGGTGCTGCGCAGGCTGTTGTCAGCCTGTTCCTGAGCCTCCTGCTCTAACTGTGTGCGGACATTTGCTTTATACTCATCGACTGTCTTATAATCAGTATTTGCCGCAACCCAGTCATCAGTCAGCTCCGGCGGTCTCTTAAAGCTCTGTACTGTGATCTGGAAAACTGCATCCTGTCCGGCCAGCTCTGTGTTACGATAATTCTCCGGGAAAGTTACTGGCACATCCTTCGTCTCACCCTTCTTCATTCCTACAATTCCCTCTTCAAATCCAGGAATCATACTTCCGCTTCCAATCACAAGATCATAATTATTACCGGTTCCGCCCTCAAAAGCTTCTCCGTCCTTAGTTCCTACAAAGTTAATCGTAGCGGTATCTCCATTCTGGATAGTGGCGTTCTCATCTGTCACGGTCTCTGCACTGCTCTTCAGATTCTCAGCCACACGATTCTCGACTGCCTCATCAGTCACCTCCTGCACGGAATTATCCAGAGTAATCCCCTTATAATCTGCAATTGTGACATATTTTTCCACATTATCCACTGAAACAAGGCGTGTAGCCCCTGTAGAATCAGTATAGGAGGCTGCCTGCTCCTGGTTGTCCTCTGTTTCTTCTGATTCTTCTGTCTGCTGCTCTGTAGCAGTGTTCTCAGTGTCTGTTGTCTCTTTATTATCTCCACAGCCATTTACGGCAAGTGCCATACACATTATCAGCGCTGCTAAATATGCTTTTCTTTTCATTTCAAACTCCCTTCGGTTACTCTTCGCAACTGTTCAGCTTCTTCACAGTTACTACTCTTCTATAAAATTATCACATTTCACCTAAAAAATAAAGCCCACCAACAGAATCATTTTCTGATTTTATCAGCCACCATTCATAGGCGGTACCGGTGTAGGCCTGGATGAATCAAATACCTGGCTGGCATCAAAAAGATCTGCCAGCATTCCCGGATTATAATACATTCTGTATCCATCTACATTTCTTCTTCCCATCCGGAAATATTCATCTGTCATCTGTACAAAATACTTATTTGAATCCACATTGCAGTAATAATCATATCCCTGAGATTTCAGATATTCGTATTTCTCATTCCCGGTGTACTCACCACCTGTATTAATATCTGCACCAAAGGCAAAAATAATAATATCTGTTCCGCCAATAAGTGGATCAATATTCTCTTTAAAATTCTGTGTATCAGTCTCAAGACGCTCCATGGAAACTGTAGACATATTCTTATGTCCCCATGTATGACTGGCAAATGTCCAGCCTTCTGCTTTCATTGCATCTGCTACTGCTTTCGCCCCTGCCCGTTCTGTATCCAGATTAAAATCAGGATGGGCAGCAAGCCACTCCTTCTTATCATCATTTAAGTCATCCGGTTTTGTCTGGTAGCTGATATCTGTTCTGTATCCCAGAATACCATTATAACCGGTAAGCGCCACAATGCCCTTATGTCCATGATAAGCAAAATCAGGATGAGCCTCTACAAATCTGTCTATCAACGGTACCACATCGTAATCTCCAACTACGGTACTTCCATCATCCTGTATATATTCATTGCGGACATTTCCTTCCTCGTCCAGAACAAGCTTAGTGGCAATTCCGTCCCCGTCCTGGGAATGATAATAGCATACATCATCCTGCGACAGCACAAAGGGTGTCTTCCCCTTAGGGAGATAAATCTGTCTGGCCTGCATTTTGCCATTCTCATCAAAGCCCGCCAGATCGTAAAGATTAACCATTACATACCCCTCATCATACATGGTCTGGGTAATTTTATTGAACTCGTCCATGGTAGTCATAACCTGGTTATAACCGGCGGTCTTATAATCACCATCAAATGCCTTGGATGTATCTACGATCAACGAATGATAAAAAATATGAGTCACCTGTTCCGGTGACCAGGTCACGCACTTATCCTTCTTCTTCTGAAATTTCTCTGCTGCGTTCTGAAAATGGATATTTCTTACATAGGCATTGTCCGTCTGTAAAAGACTGATTGCACCGTCATAATCATACTGGATTGCCATCTTCTTAGCCGCAGACAGTACCTTCTTCTCATGGCGTATCTGTCTTCTGATAATACCTGTTCCAGCAGCCGCTGCCTGTGGCATAATACCTGTCAGATCCACAGCTGCTGCCTGGGTGACCTCCTGCTCAGGCTCATTTGTTACTTCCGGAGCATCTGTCGCTTCCGGCTCTGCTGCTTCTTCCGGCGTATCTGTTGCTTCCGGCTCTGCTGTTTCTTCCGGCGTATCTGTCACTTCCGGCTCTGCTTCTTCGTCCTGTTCAGTATCCTTTACATTCTTCTCTGGAAACAGCTCCTTCGCCCGGGCTACCAGTACATCCACTCTGTCCACCAGCCCGATCTGATCTCTATAAAAATATCCGGCACCTCCAAGCAACACCAAAGCAACAATAAGCAGAGCCAGATTTCGATTCCGTATCTGCCTTTTCTTACGCTTCAGATTACGCTCATGTCTCTCTCTTCGCCGTTCTTCATAAAATATTTCTTCCTGACGTTCCTTCTCTGTCAGATCCTGCAATTCTCTGTCAAGCTCCCCTTCTGTTCTGTCACCGGGAACTTTATTTTTCTCCAGAACAGACTGTTCCTGTTCTGTATCAGACTTTTTCATCATGTATAACTCCTTATCTGCAAGCTCCCCCTTCAATTACTCTTACAGAGTGATACCATTTGACACAAAAGCCACCATAAAACTTTTTATCATACTCTGGCACACATAGTGTAACCATACCAGACAGTTTTATCCATTTTGTAAACAGTATATTTCAGCTTGTGCCTAATGGATATTCATTATACAATACAATCCTAAAAATTACCACATCTATTCCTGGCAGCACTGCCAATATCTTCTTATTAATCTATTTATTTCCAGATAAAATAATGCGCCATACTAATCCATACCCCTCCAGAACCAAAACAAAACAATTGCCTTTTCCAGCAAATGATGGTAAAATGTAACTCATGTAATAATAAGAAACTTTTTTTATGGTAGGAGGATAAGTATGCATCCAGTAACAATCGTCCTTCTGGTGATTCTCGTAATCCTCATCGGATTACTGGTTGGT
>CAKRVL010000017.1 GCA_934408705.1 uncultured Blautia sp.
GTTATATAATCTATCCATGTCGAAGATTATTTAATGTAAAATCACTAGTTTTTAGAGATTATATATTTACATGATATAGTCTGTAAAATCTGGTGATTTTTTTCGCCAGAACAGCTTTTTAATTTTTTATTTTTTATGGAGGTAACTCAAAATGAACAAGGGCACTGTAAAATGGTTCAACGCTGAAAAAGGTTATGGTTTCATCACAGGAGAAGACGGAGCTGATGTATTCGTACACTTTTCTGCAATCAATGGTGAAGGCTTCAAATCTCTTGAAGAAGGCCAGGCTGTAACATATGACTTAACAGAAGGCGCTCGCGGAATGCAGGCAGCTAACGTTACTAAGTTATAATTGAATCGAAAATTTCCCCCTCGGATATTCCGGGGGGATTTTTTTATGTTTTTTAACTAAATCAGGTAATTTCTCTGTGCAGATTGCGAAAAGCAATAAGAAGCGGAAGACTTACTTGCCTTTCGTATAATACAATGGGGACAGATTCAAAATCTGTCCCCATAAAATTGCACTGCCAAAGCAGTCATATTCGTATTCACTTTCATTCTGCCTCTGAACTAATTCCATTCAGATAAGAATCCAATGCGGAGGTATCCATAACTGTCTCCTGTGTTACATTCTCCTGGCCTGCTGTCACCTTTCCATAAACGGAATAACCGATCCAGCATACAGCGACAATACATAAAACAAGTGCTGCCAGCTTCTCAAGAGTAAGGACCAGCTTCTCCTTCTTCATTATTTTATCACGGTTTGCCTTTTCTGCTTTATAAGCATCTACTTTCTTCTGACTCATAGTAGCACGTCTCCTTTGCGATGAAATATCGTCATAGGTGAAGTATATCACACTTTCCCCTCAAATGGAAGTGGGTTTACTTACTGTTCACATAAAACATTTCCCCGAATCCGCTCTGACTATAGATAATACCATCAGACAGCTACTATGATTCCGCCATCATTGGCGTACATACTGCTTACACCAGCTGTATCAAGAACTATAATGTCAGTCAGCTTCATCTTCTCCTGAATAGCTTCCTTCAGCATATTAGCCTTCTTAGGAGTGTTGCAATGAGAAATAGCAAGAATCTTGTTCTCGCTGTTCTCCGTAGCCTCTACGATTTTCTCAACCATCTTTACCAGGGCTTTATTCATCCCTCTGGCCTGGTCCAGCTGACAGATTTCGCCTTCCGGTGTAGAACCCATGATAGGCTTAATCTTAAGGGCAGTTGCCAAAAGAGCCTTCACACGGCTGAGACGGCCATTCTTACGTAAGGTTTCCAGATTCTCCAGCACGAAAAAGGTGTGCTGCTCTTCAATATATTTATTAACAACGCTGATGACCTCCTCAAACGGAAGGCCAGCTTCCTCACACTGTACAATTTTCATAGCAATCAGTGTTTCACCGATAGAAGCAGAGCAGGAATTAAATACATGTATCTGTACCCCTTCCTTCTCCTCATGCAGAAGACTTGCACCAAGAACTGCACTGTTATATGATCCACTAAGCTCAGCGGAAAGAGTAACGCAATAGACATGATCTGCATCACAGTCAAATGCCTTTCTGTAGCTCTCCGGAGACGGGCAGGCTGATTTCGGACATTCCGGGCAAGCCGCAACCTTCTGGAGAAAATCCGCCTGATCAAATGTTTCATCATCTATTATATTCTCACTTCCAACAGTCAGTGTAAGTGGTACAGAAGTAAATCTCTCATCCTGTTTCCACTGCTCAAGAAGTTCTCCACAGCTATCTATTACAATTTTATAACTCAATTATATCGTCCTCTTTTCCATTATATGTAGTTTCAAATACCACATCTATATTAACACATTACTATGTGTTTGAAAAGAGTTTTTTCTTCCATTTTAATTCAAATTGCATTATAATGGTATTTACCAATCTGCTCTAGAGCGTGTTTGAAAAAGGCTTTCTGCAAGATGTGCGTCACAATTTGTGGGAGATTTTGCCCGGATGAGGGCGTCGTAGCGGGCTACGACAACCGAATTCGGGTGAAATATACCACAAAGTGGGGCGTGCAGATTGCAGGAATGATTTTTCAAACAGGCTCTAGCGAAAGGAGGCTGCCATGCTCGCTTTAAAAATAACTGATCTGAAAGATTTTACCAACAAATTATTTCTCGGAGAAACCTTTGATGCCTTCTGGCTGAATCAGGCAGAGATCATCACAAGTAATATTTTTACCATTGACGGACGACTTCAAACTGAGTTTTTCGATAATGATGAGCAGGAATTTCTTACTTCAAGCCATCGTATCTTCTCTCTTTGGAAGGAAGTTAAGCCATTCTGCTACTCCGTGATCCGTGGAAAACGAGCTCCCCTTTCTTTTAAGATCGTGCTTCAGTTTTCTCCGAATAAGGCTGCCGCGTTGCTTCAGAATGCATCTCTTTCTATTGCTCCCGAGCTGGTGACAGGGCTTTATCTGAATCTTCAATACAAAAATAAAACCCTGCTTTGTACCACAGGAACCTCCCTGAAAACGTTTATACCAGGAAAGGATCTGGATCACCTTTGGGAACAGTATATGATGGACTTTTTCCGCCGTAACAGCTTTTCTGTTGAAGAAGTATAAGCTCACTGCTTTGCTTCTCTTTCACTTTCCAGGTAAAAAGCGATCATATCAACAAACTCACTGTTCGTCGGTCTGTATTCCAGAGGATATCCGGCGATCTGCTCCAGTCTTTCCCGATGATTTTCCCAGCATACATTTACAATTGTACGGATATCGTGTTCAATATTGGAGGGTTTGGATTTGAATTTTTTTGCCAGCCTAGGATAAATATCCTTGGTGATCTTCATAGGTCTTTCCTGAAATTCCATCGTCATATGTATAGCCTCTGCTACAAAATAATATCCCTTGTACTTTGTTGTTGCTCCTAATCTTCGTATCGTACCGTATACCTCTCTCATTTTCTTTCCTCCGCAATTTGTTATTATTCACTTTGGTAGAGTAGACATTCGCAATCCGCTTTCGCTATTTACGCATGCGTGCAGTCATTTACCTCTACATATAATACGAATCAATTTTCCATTTTTTAGCTTTAGAGAGAAAACTTAAGAAAAATGTAATACTTTTTTGTTTTTTTGAGATAACTGTAAAAAAGAACAGTCATATATGATGGATTACTCATCTTTTATGACTGTTCTAATATTCTTCCTATCTTATTTTGTCAGCATAAGCAAGATTTCATTACTTCTCTGTACAAATCTTGTCATCTCTTCCGGTGAAAGCTGCTTATGACTCAGCATAGCCAGATCATACAGCTCTTCACAGATAACAGGAGTCTTCTCAGAATCCTTATTGCCTGCAACAAACTTAACCAGCGGATGCTTAGCATTCAGCACCAATGTCTCCTGACCGCCAAACATGGATGGATCCATACCATACATATTATACATCTTCATCATATCCTGCATACGGCGGCTCTCCTCAGAAAGAGTCATCATGGCTGCAACCTTCTCATTTTTCAGGTTCTCTACCTTAACCTCCAGCTTATCATTCTTCAGTGCACTTCTGAACACCTCTGTAAGAGTTTTGGAAGTTTCCTCGTCTGCAGCGCCCTCCTCACGAAGTTCCTCAGAAAGGTCTGCATCAATTCTCTTAAACTGGATAGCCTGATCCTTCTGCTCCAGATGGGAAATAAATGCGCTGTCAATATTGTGTTTCAGAACAACTGCATCCTTCTTTGCCTCACGGAACATATTAATATACTGGCTCTGCTGAACCTCATCTGTTACATAGAAGATAGTCGTCTTCTCAGGCTCTTTCTTATCCTCTGTACTGTCTTCTTTCTTCTCTTCTGTGGACTCTTTTGTTTCCTCTGTCTCAGTTTCTTCTGGCTTCTTATTCTCCTCAATGCAATCCTTCAGAGTAAGATATTTGCCATCGATATTCTTGAACAGAATATAATCATTCATCTTATCAGCAAATTTTGCATCTTTAATGCAGCCAAATTTAATGAATGGGCTGATGTCATCCCAGTATTTCTCATAAGACTCACGGTCAGTCTTACACATTCCGGTAAGCTTGTCCGCAACCTTCTTGGTAATGTACTCGGAAATCTTCTTAACAAATCCATCATTCTGCAGTGCAGATCTGGAAACATTCAGAGGAAGATCCGGGCAATCGATCACACCCTTCAGAAGAAGCAGGAACTCCGGAATTACTTCCTTGATATTATCTGCAATAAATACCTGGTTATTATACAGTTTAATAGTTCCCTCAATAGAATCATACTCTGTATTGATCTTCGGGAAGTACAAAATACCCTTCAGGTTAAATGGATAATCCATGTTCAGATGAATCCAGAACAGTGGTTCCTTGTAATCCATAAATACCTTACGGTAGAAGTCCTTATACTCCTCATCTGTACAGCTGTTTGGATGCTTCATCCAAAGCGGCTGCGGATCACTTAAAGATACCGGACGCTTGTTGATTTTTACTTTGTCCTTAGCCGGAGATACTTCTACGACTTCTTTCTCTCCTTTATCATTCTCTTTTTCCTCAGTCTTAGCGTCCTCATGAATGTGCTCAACAACTACATCGTCATCCCGAAGCTCAGATTCATCGATCGTCTCATATTCCTGAGGTGCGTTCTCCTTGGAAAGATAAATATTTACTGGCATGAAGGAACAGTACTTCTCAATTATTTCCCTCATTCTGTATTCATTGGAGAATTCTGTGCTCTCCTCATTCAAAAACAGAGTAATTTCAGTACCAACTGTTGTCTTATTACCATCCTGCATATCGTACTCTGTGCCGCCATCACAGGTCCAATGTACTGGAATTGCACCTTCTTTATAAGAAAGAGTATCAATATGAACCTCATCAGCTACCATAAATGCAGAATAGAAACCAAGTCCAAAATGACCTATGATCTGATCATCCGTTGTCTTATCTTTATATTTGGAAAGGAACTCAGTTGCTCCGGAAAAAGCGATCTGTGTAATATATTCCTCAACCTCTTCTGCGGTCATACCAAGTCCGGTATCAATGAACTTCAGTGTCTTCTCTTCCGGATTCACAATAACCTGTACTTCTGCTTTATAATCATCCGGAAGTGTATATTCTCCCATAACATCAAGCTTCTTCAGCTTAGTAATCGCATCACAGCCATTAGAAATCAGCTCTCTTGCAAAAATGTCATGATCGGAATATAACCATTTCTTTATAATTGGAAAAATATTTTCACTGTTAATTGATAAACTACCATGCTTCTCAGCCATGCAGCTCACTCTCCTTTATCTTCTAAATTCTACAACCTATAGTAATACCAAAATGACTAAAAGTCAAGGAAAATTTAGCACTCATTCAAATTGAGTGCTAGTAAATATTAATAACGTATAAACCTGCATAAAATCACAATTGTTTTCTGAGAGAAAAGAAGAAGGAGAAATTCCATTTACGGCTTTCTCCTTCTTCTCTCACCATTGCAAAATCATACAACGATGAAGCACTTTATTACATTTTCTCTTTATTTCTTCTTATTACGATAAACAAGAATTCCTGCGATCAGGACAACTGCAATAACCAGAATGATCACAAATGGAAGGATTGGAGTGTTATCTCCGGTCTTTACTGCATTCTTCTGGTTTGCATCAGTTTTATCAGCTGCCGGTGTAAGAGTCTGATCCGGAGCTGCATTTACAGTAAAGTTAACCTGCTTGGTATCCTGTGTACCTGTATTTACCCAGTTGCTTCCATCAAACTTCTGCTGATTATATGTGACAGTCAGTGTGTAATTTCCACTCTTGCCCATACGGAAAGTTGCAGAATATGGTGCGCCGTCCCAGCTTCTTGCTTCAAGAACCTCCCAGTTCAATGGCAGATATCTTATATCGCCCTTGATCGGGCTTTCAATATCTGTACCTGCTCCAACTGCGGTGAAGGTAATCTTGGTCTCTGTAGTATAATTTCCATCAGAGCTGATTCCTGTAATAGTGTTATTAGCCGCATCAGATACAATTGCTCCACGTTTTGCAGAAACATTAACAGATACTACAAGGTTCAGATTATCCGGATTCGTCACACCGTCAGGAAGAACCACAGTACCTTTTACAGAAAATTTCTGTGCATCAGCACTCTTCTGATTATAAGCACATCCTTTTACATCCCATTTTACAGATGCATTCATTTCGCCCTTGTTAGTAGTGATCTTAACTGTAGATGGAAGCTGTAAACCAGATGCTGATTTCTCAACCCCATTTGCTACGCTGATATCAGATAACTTTCCAACTGAAGTAAGCTTAGTGGCTGCTTCGGTTACAGTAAAACTTACAGGAATTGTAAGATAATCTGTCTGCTCTGTCTTAATAGAAATATTCTGGACGTAATTTCCCACTGCAAGACCTGTTGCCGGTGTAATAGTGAAGGATGCTGTCTGACCAGCATTTGCCTCCAGTTCTGTTACAGACGGAGCACTTACAGTGAATTCGGATCCTGTTACGCTTACAGCAATACCTGTCAGCTTCGTATTTCCGGCATTAGATAAATTAATTGTAACAGCTGCCGGAGCTTCTGTATAACCAGCTTCTTTACTGTCAAATTTTACTTCTGAGATATCTGCAGCCAGTTTATATACCGGCTTCTCCTGAACAGTATAGGAAACCGGAATTTCAAATAAAGGCTTTCCATCTTCTGCATTTGTAACAATAACCTTATCGGTTACAGTTCCTGTTGCACTTGTATCCTTCGGCTGAATTGTGAGCACTGCTGTTGCATCTCCAGCTGGAAGCTCATCTTTATCAAGGGATACATTCACTTTACCGCCTTCTGCTGAAGCCGCAAGTTTCACAGTACCAGTACCTGTATTCTTCAGAGTAACAGTTTTTGTCTTACCATCTGTTCCCTGTCCCTGGATAATATCTGTATCTGTAAAATCTACAGAAGTCACACCATCTGTGGCTCCAATAACCGGATTATTTACAACTGGAGTCTCTGTTGGAGTTGGTTCCGCCGGAGCTTCTGTTGGAGTTGGTTCTGCCGCTGCCTCTGTAGGGGTTGGCTCTGCCGGAGCAGAAGGACTCTCCTCTGTTGCCGGATTCTGTGGATCAGTACTGCTTTCTGTAACTTCTTCTACAGTAAGATCAGCTGTGAAAGATACCTCCACACCCTCTTCGGTGCTATAAGTAATCGTATCACTGTACTGACCTGCAGCAGTGCCTTCTCTTGGCATAACCCATATATCAGCTGATTCACCAGCTGCAAGAGAATACAAATCCTGTACCATAAAGTGTTCCGGACTGATTTCTTTGAAATTAAGAGTGCCAGTACCAGTATTCTTAACAGTAATATACTTCACCATGGAATTATTTGCATCATCCTGGGTAAACCCTGCCTTTACTGTGCCAAAATCAATAACTGTGGTGCCATCTGCACAAACAGCTTCTCCGGAGTACACCAGTTTCTGCGCCGGTTCTTCGGATGCAGGTGCCTCCTCTGCCGGTGCTTCTGTCTGACCGCCCTCCGGAACCTCCAGATAATCTTCTGTTCCGATGTTGATCACACTGTCATTTGTAGTGCTGTCAGGCTGTGAAGCACTATCAGCTCCTTCGGCAGGCTGATTCTCTGCAGGCTGTTCCTGTACAGGCTGCATAACATCTTCAGAAGCATCAGCCGGCTCATCACCGCCAATATCGATCACATCTTCTGTTGTCTCTTCAGCTAAAGGTGTCTCTTCAGCAGATGCAGCATCCTCAGATTTCTCTTCAGGAAGCTCTGTTGTCTCTTCAGGAGCTTCTTCAGGTGTTGCAACAATCTCAACTGTATTCACCTTCAGTTCACCGGTTATACCAAGCTCGGCTTTACCGGTAATCTTCAGTTCGATCTTGTTCCCAAGATCTTCGTCTACAAGCTTATAAGTCTTCTCTGTACCAACCTCAGTAAGCTTGTCGTCCACCTTCCTGGACCAGCTGAAGGTTACGTCATCATCAGATATTCCCTCTGGTGTTACCTTCGTATAATCTGCACTGAGTTCTGAGCCCACAGCAGCAGTTCCTTTAATCTTAAGCTGTCCTCCAAGCTCACCCTCCGGTGCTGCACTCGCAAATACCAGAGATGGAAGCAATGAAAGCATCATAAGAAAAGTCATGACCATCGCTATAATTTTCTTTGGTCTCATATGCCATCCTCCTTTACATTCCCCTTTTAGGCTGACTTGTAACATTATTGTAACATTTTTTAAACATTTTTACAAGCACTTTTATTTTCCTGCATTTATCCGGAAGTGCCTATGCGATTACTGCTCCGGTATAGATATCTTTATTTTCTCCGGGCAGTGATCTGTTCCCTTGTTTAGTGTCATTATAGCAATCTGTTTTTATACTTATGTAATATGAATTTATCGGGAATAATTTTTCAAACACGTTCTAGCCTTCAACGATCAGGTATTTTCCTCCCGGAAGAGCAAACACTTCGCTTGCCTCCTCCAGTTCCTCTTTACTCATTCCGTCTACATCAGCTCCCATTCCAGAAAGATACTTACGCACCTCATCAATAGAATCTGCCACTACTGCCATACAATCTTCCAGAAACTCTTCTGCCTCCTCGTAAGTTTCTGCAACCGGTTCATCAAAAAGCTGCTCCTGTTTTTCCAGAAATGTCTTCACACATTCTTCTGTATACATAACTTCGTTCCTCCTTTTTTTACTTTTTATCTTCAAAAATATCCAGAATATCTTCCGGAGAATCTGCAAGCTCGTCAGCTCCGTTTTCCAGAAGTTCTTCTTTATCACGATACCCCCACAGAACGCCAACAGTATACATGCCAGCAGCCTGTCCCGTCTGCATATCTGTACCGGAATCTCCCATATACATGCATTCCTTTGGAGACACTCCAAACTGCTCTGCAATTTTCAGCGGACCATCCGGAGCCGGCTTCTTTCTTACAGACTCGCTCTGTCCCATAACAGCATCAAAAATGCCATTTCCGAACATTCTCTCTACTACTTTCAAAGCAGCTTCGTGAGGCTTATTTGAGCACACCCCAAGCTTTACGCCTCTTTTTTTCAGTTCGGTGAGGATCTCCGGCATTCCAGGATAATGCTGGATCTTATAAAAAGGATTTTTATCAAATTCTTTACGGTACAGTTCTCTGGCTTCTTCATAATGTACCAGTTCCTTATCACCGGCATCAATAAGAAGTCTTCTTACCAACATATCTGCACCATTTCCACAATAATATTTGAAATTCTCCACTGGCATTGGCTTCAGACCATATTTTTCAACAACTGCATTTCCCACTACAGCCATAGAATCCAGGGTATATGCCAGTGTTCCATCCAGATCAAAGATACATGCCTTTATCATATCGTTATCTCCTCGTATTTATTTCTATTTTTTTCAGCTCATAAACCAATCTGCCCACAGGAAGCCCAACCACATTGTTGTAATCTCCGCATATTCCCTTTACATAAATACCAAAAGTTCCCTGGATTCCATAGCTTCCCGCCTTATCCATAGGTTCTCCTGTCTTTATATAATCCAGAATTTCATTCTGCGAAACCGGATAAAACTCTACATCAGTTTTTTCACTGAAGGTGTACGGCTTCCAGCGCCCCTGCTCTTTTACAAGAAGTGTCACTCCCGTATAAACCTGGTGTGCCTTTCCCTGAAGCTTCAAAAGAGTCTGCAGCGCATCACCCTCATCTGCCGGCTTTCCTAATATTTCCCCCTTAAAAGCCACCACCGTATCAGCACCTATGATCAGACTCACTTCCTGTTGTCCTTCCAACATCTTAGCTACTGCAAGTGCTTTATCCTGGGAAAGCTGTTCTACCGCCTGTGCCGGATCTGTCAGGTCAGTTTTTTCTTCCCCATCACTCACAACAACGGAAAATTTCATACCGGTTCTTGCAAGCAGTTCCTTTCTTCGCGGGGAACCCGAAGCTAAAACAATTTTCTCCATAATTTCTCCTTTTCTGTCTTATCAGTATACCCCTCCCTTTACACAGGTGCAATGATTTTTTCCTTTTCTTTTTGGGTAAAAAGTATTACAATAGAAATAACTCCATTCTGTTCTTTTGAAGCAGATGGGAAATACCGAAAGGAGCAGACAATATGGCAAAAATAAACAAATATTGGGGTATGGTTGCACTTGGTGCAGTAACTGCTGCCGCAGCCGGTGCTGTAGCCGCAGCCTTTGCTAAGCGCAGAGCATTAGATGAAGCGACAGACCTTGAAGACGATTTTGAAGATGATCCTAAGACCGACGAGCAGCCGGAACCAAAGGAAGCTCATGAAGATTTTATATCCTGGGAAGCCACCTCTGATGAGGAAGCTGAAGCTCTGACAGAAGACGAGGATACAGAAGAAACTGAAGCCCTCGCAGAAGACGAGGATGCAGAAGAAACTGAAGCTCTCACAGAAGACGAGAATACTGAACTTGAGGCTACTAATGAAGAAGGCTCTGCACAGGAAGACTGCGAAGCAGAGAAAGCTTCTATTCATATCGATTAAACCAGTTGATATACAACGAGCCCGCGATGTACAGAAAATATTCTGTTCACCGCGGGCTATCTTTTTAGTATTTTATATTGCTCTATCAGGCCTTAGGAAGCTTAAAGGAGCTCTTAAGAGATACAATACGGTTAAATACCGGTGCACCCTCTTTAGAATCATGAAGATCCGCACAATAAAAGCCGTTTCTTACAAACTGGAAGCTATCCAGTGCATTTGCTTTAAGAAGTTCTGGCTCAACATATGCAGAAACCTCTACCAGAGAATTCGGATTCAGGTTCAGTTCACCGGTTTCTTTATCGTAAACACCTTTTTCCTCATCTACAATATTCTCGTAAAGACGAACCGGAACCTTACCTGCATTAGAAGCTTCTACCCAATGGATAGTTCCCTTAACCTTACGTCCATCCGGTGCATTGCCGCCCTTTGTCTCCGGATCATAGGTACAATGTACTGCAGTCACAGTGCCATCATCATTAGCCTCAAATCCTGTACAGGTAACAAAATATGCATTCATAAGACGTACTTCTGTTCCCAGGAAAAGACGTTTATATTTCTTAGGCGGATCAATCATAAAGTCTTCTCTTTCAATGTAAAGCTCTTTTCCAAATGGTACCTTTCTGGTTCCAAGTGCTTCATTCTCCATATTATTAGGGGCATCCAGATACTCCACCTGTCCTTCCGGATAGTTGTCAATGATCAGTCTGATCGGATCCAGAACTGCCATATAGCGAGGAGCCTTCAGTTTCAGATCCTCACGAATACAGTACTCAAGCATTGCATAATCCACAGAGCTGTCAGCCTTAGACACACCACAGAGCTCAACAAATTTCTGAATGGATTCCGGTGTGTAACCACGACGGCGTAATCCTGAGATGGATACCAGTCTCGGGTCATCCCATCCATCCACAATTCCTGTCTCTACCAACTTCTTAATATAACGCTTACCAGTCACAACATTGGTAAGATACAGCTTGGCGAATTCAATCTGCTTCGGTGGGTGTGGATATTCAAGTTCTCTTACCACCCAGTCATATAACGGTCTGTGATCCTCAAACTCCAGAGTACAAATAGAATGTGTGATTCCCTCAATAGCATCCTCGATTGGATGGGCAAAGTCATACATCGGATAAATACACCAGGTATCTCCAGTTCTATGATGGCTTACATGTGCTACACGATAAATAACCGGATCACGCATATTCATATTAGGAGAAGCCATATCGATTTTTGCTCTCAGAACCTTCTCTCCATCTGCATATTTACCCTCTTTCATTTCTTCAAAAAGCTGAAGGTTCTCTTCCACACTTCTGTTTCTGTATGGGCTCTCCTTACCAGCTTCCTTCAAAGTACCACGATACTCTCTGATCTGATCAGCACTTAAATCGCAGACATAAGCTTTCCCCTTCTTGATCAGCTTCACTGCAGCTTCGTACATCTGTCCAAAATAATCGGAAGCGAAGAATAATCTGTCTTCCCAGTCAGCTCCCAGCCATTTGATATCTGCTTTAATGGATTCAACAAACTCAGATTTCTCCTTAGTCGGATTGGTATCATCAAAACGCATATTGAATTTACCATTATATTCCTTGGCCAGTCCTGAATTCAAAAGGATAGACTTCGCATGTCCTATATGAAGATAGCCGTTTGGCTCTGGCGGGAAACGAGTATGAACGGTATCATAAACACCTTCTGCCAAGTCTTTATCAATAATATTCTCAATAAAATTTTTGGAAACCGTTTCGTTCTCCATGGTTCTCCCTCCTGAAATCATCTGTTTTATATTGCATAATTCATACTAATTATTAGTCTTAGTCGGTTTATCTTATCATAAATGGGGCCATTTTAAAAGTTATTCTTATAAAAAACTTGATTTTTTTACCTGCCACAGACATTTTTCATTATTGTTCTTGGCTCTCCTTAAAACAATCCCTTTATACAACAAAACAGAGTCTCACTTTCGTAAGGCTCTGTCCATATATAACACGTTATTTCTATCTCATATTTAGTCAAGCGGATATTCCAGATTCCCTTCGCTACTTGTTCATCAAAATCAAGGGTCAAAAAAGCTGATGACGGGAATCGAACCCGTGACCTCCGCCTTACCAAGGCGACGCTCTACCGACTGAGCCACATCAGCATCTCTGTGTTCCGGCATTTGTGCCGCTCACAGTTGATTATATTACCAGAAGCTCATTCTATTGTCAACAGTTATTTTCAATTTTTCAAAATATTTTTTCGTATTTTTTCAAAAAAACATAAAATAATAAAAATTCTTTGCAGCACTGCCTGTTGTCATTTGCTCCTGACAGCACTGCAAAGCTTTTTTTACTTTTCAGGAATTATTATATTCCTTATAAAATCGGTATCAGTGAGAAGCCCATCTCCAGTTTTTTTATTTATAAACACAGCTTTCCCATTCTGATTTCCCGACAGATCAAACTCCACAGAAGCGCCTTCCACTACTCCATTTACCACCTGATCTATCTTTTCCAGCTTATAACGCATAACTTTACTTTCCTTTACCTTATAATTTCCGGCAGGAACAGTGAGGATAACTGTTTTGCACACATCAGCCCTGGTATCGGTGTTCTCCTTGGCAAATTCAATTGTATCATAATATACATGTTCTTCCCCATCCATGTCCATTCCCTGCACAGTAAATGTAAAACAAGGATTCCCCTGTCCCCAGATAATTTCATCTCCATGGAGTATCTTGCCAAGTGTGATCGTTACCAATTTAACATTTGATAGCTTGAAGCTTTGCACCTCAGCCACATCATTCACAACACAGTTCACCGCCTCTCCCTTTTTATATCCCGCCGGTGTCAAGAGCTCCTCCAGCACATACTCCCCGGGAGCCAGACGATTGATTCTGTGAGGACTTGCATCTGATATCCAGGTATCGATCACATCTCCAGTCCTGGTTTTCAGCTGAAGTGTCGCGCCAGAAACAGCTTTTCCTGTCACCTTATCTGTTTTCAGAAATTCAGCTTTAACATAACGGTTTTCAATTTCAATTGTATATCCATTCTCATTGTTCACCAAGCCATTTTCACCTACAGTGAACTTTCGGATAGTGTCATCCTTCACATATCCTGACGGAGCATATTTCTCCTGCAGACAGTAAGTATTTGGCTCTAAGCCCTTTATTTCAATTAATCCTTCCTTATCTGTAACATATAAAGTTTCCTTATCCT
Source organism: uncultured Blautia sp. (assembly GCA_934408705.1). Lineage (GTDB taxonomy): Bacteria > Bacillota > Clostridia > Lachnospirales > Lachnospiraceae > Blautia_A. The sequence goes on from CAKRVL010000017.1 coordinate 13,683, forward strand.
GGGTACCATCTTCCCATAAAATAAAACCCACATCGGCAATTCCCGGTCCTATTTTCCCAGCCTGCTCAGTTTCAGATATCTTTTTGATACGCACACAGTTTTTCCTATTTTCAAAGGAAACCGTCTCTTCTGGCTTTGTACTGCTGATTTTTATTTGTTTTGCCAGAGGATTAATTGCATAACCTGGAGGAGGTATTATCTCTTTTACATTATATTCGCCCAGATAAAGCTCTTTTGAAACAGCCATTCCATTTTTATCAGTGCTTACAACATCTACCGATTCAGCTGCATTTACCAGCAGATTTCCGGAAGCTGAATAAATATTATTTGCTGCTGTGATCTCAAATGTTCCACCTGACAGTGCCTTTCCTGTTTCATCTGTTTTCTGTACAGTGATCTTTCCTTTCGGTACTGCCTCCTTTACGATCAGTTTGGTTTTTTCTGTATTTCTGGAGGTAACGGAAGGTTCTCCACCTAGCCATCCAAAGGTACTTGTAGCAATATTGTATATATGCGCCTCCTGTGCATCAGAATCCGGACTTTCCACATAATAACGCCTCAGGTTCGCACCTTTTTTCATTCCTGCCTTAATCCTTACCCTTATTTCATTTCCATAGCAGTAATCCGGCAATACAGATGAAGTGGAAATAGAAATAATATTCCCTGATAGTGTCAGCTTCCAATCTCCCTGAACACCACTGGAAGCAGCAAATGCAGCTATTTCCTCCTGTCCCACATATATTTTTATGGATTTGATTTTAAAACAATTCGCTAACGAATCTTGAAAATTAAAGCTGGTGATCATCCATTCTTTTTTATTAGAAGGAATTGCCTGCAGAAGCTCAAATTCACAATCGAAATCTCTTCCATAATATTCTGCTGTATCCACTCTCTGCCCATCCTTCAATATCCACTTTGAAGGGCTGGCAGGTTCTGCCCTGTTAATGCTTGCCCTGTCCACCACACGGTTAGAAGTAAGTGTAACAGCCTGGGAATCTCCTTTATGCTGTGTTGTCACTGAAAAATCATTGCTCACAGCATAAGAAGCTACATTTCCATTATAAGAACAGGAAAGCTGATCCGGACACATTTTTACGTTAAAAACCACATCGTATTGCTTTCCGTAAAAAGAACGGTTTTCAAGAGCTCCGGCAGTTGCTTTTACCGTAATATTTTTTCCATTTACAGATACTACAAACCTACTGTCTGCCCTGTTTTGACCGTTCTCATAAACAACTACAGCATCAGTTGTCTTCTCCACTCCGGTTGGAAGTATATCCACAATTTCCATCCTGTTCATATAGCCGCCATATTCATTATCCGGTACATTTATACTTAATTTATACTGATACACAGCATCTGCAGAAGGGAGAAGAATATCCTCTTTCCAATTTTCACTCTGGAAATTAGCCGTATACTTTCTCACAGAAGAAAAGTGGACTTTATTTTTATTCCTGATGCATTCTGTTGTCACCTCATTTGACCAGTTGGTTTGTTCTGGATTTCCCGCACGGGCACAGGTTATAGACGCCTGGTTTTTCACTTCATACTGATAGCTGTCTTCACTATAAGAGGGCGTGAGCTGAGTAGGATTCATCTGAACCTTTATTTGAAATTCATATGCTTTCCCATAAAATTCTGGTGACCCAAGTGCAGCTTCTGTTGCCTGAAAATGCAATACTCTTCCATCCTGCCAGATATTGAACCAAGAGCTTACGTCTGTCTCAGAAGGCAACATTTTCACGGAAGCATAACCGGCATAATCCACTCCGACAGGTAATGGGTCACTAACCCGGCAGGTGTTATAATAGTAGGCCTGATGCTCCTCTGGAATTTCTGTCTGAATCGTATAATAAAACTCAGAAGTGCTGTCTGGAATCCTATTATACCGTCCCTGAGCGGAAAGAGTATTTCCTACCTTCTTCGTCAATACAGGATACTCAACCGGACCATACCCTTTAGCATCCCAGTTCAATCCTGCCGAAGTTTTACAGCTTCCTTTCTGTATTGCCTTAAAGACGTTATTTATCCTGGAAGCAGTCTCTATAGACTTATTACCACATCCCGGCCGCAAAATTGCAAGGAAAAAGCCTGACGAATTATCCAGCTCATAAACCACTGTGTTCTGTGGGACTTCTCCCTCGACTGCCGGTGCCGGAGCGGTGAGAACCTCGTAATTTTTATAAAAAAGAGATTTTTGAACAACATTTACTACAGAGTCCTTTGTGGCATACCGGTGTCCGATAGATCCATTTTGAAGTCTGATTCCAAACCGCTGATAAATATCGATATCCAGCCATCTGAAACGGTAATTTCCATTGACAGGTATGTCTGTTCCACTTTTTACAACATCCACTTTTATTTCCTGAGCAGAAAGCTCATCCTTAAAAAGCAGCCACAACTCCTTTGTGGCACTCACTCCAAACATAGGATAGATATCCGGTATTTTCGTACCTGTATAATCATAAGTATAATTCTCATAATCACTACAGGTAAGAAGAAGATCCAGTTTGGTATTCTCTAGCTTATTGTATCCCACATTAGTGATACGGAATCCATATTTCCCTTTTGCATCATTATTAAGTGCTACATAATATGGTCCTTCTACACCTGCACCTTTTCTTCTTCCTTCCACCACATTGTTACCGGCATTATTCCATGGATAAACCTGTGAGTCTACATTCCATCCAAGTCTTGTATACTTATTGCTGAACACCGCCTGCCCATTCGCTATCACTGTAAACCCACCATTTCCGTCTTTTACCGGTGCGCCCTCCTGAACAAATCCGTCCGGAGCAATATAAGTAGAAATCAGATCATCTGTATTCCACTGTTCCGTTTCCTCAAATTTCCCATAAAAATCCCCAAAAGAATTTACATCATTTTCCCCTTCTGAAAAGAATTCCGCCTTACTATCGTCCTCCTCTTCTTCCTGTTCTGACAGAAAAAATCCCTCCTCATTTTCTTCTTCCATTTCTGCGTTTTCTTCTTCCTGCAAAACATCCTCATCCTGTGCCTTTACTATTCCGCCATAAGAGGATAACGCCACAGGAACAGCTAACAACGCTGCCAGTATTGTTTTTTTCAGTTTTCTTTTTTTCATCCTACCCCTCCTTATTATCCGCTTCCGTCTGCTTCAGATATTCCTGGTAAATTTCTTTTAGTGTTTTACCGGCTTCCTGCTCCTGAATCACACTTGCAATAACAGAAACATCATAATTCTGTTCCACATCAAGCTCTCCTTCCAGATAGGATACAGTTTTAAGCTTCTGGAATAAAGGAGACGTAGACTCCCCTGGTTCTAGCACACTTTTATACCCGTAAATATATTTTTTATAGTTAAATGTATGTTTCTGATACAAAAGAGTCCATTTTGCTTCATCTGCCTGAAATGTAAACAGTTCCCTGTTTTCTTTTACACTTTTTCTTCCTGTGCTTTCGTCCAGAATGGAAATGCTTCTCATAGGGACCGTTACCTCAAGAAAAACATTTGCCCTATTTTCCCCAGTATTCATTACGACCGGATCTTTCTCCAGAATCTGTCCCGGATAAACCTTAGACGCTTTTTCGCTACTCCAGTGTGCTTCTGTTAACTGCGCTTTCACTGAACCTGCAGTAAATACATTTTTCACCTCTCCTGCCGATCTGCTTAAATACGCAGCTGTCCCTCCTGTAACAGACAGGATTCCCACTAATATTCCGACAGTGGCAAACAGACATCTTTTTTTCCTCAACTTTTCTCACGCTCCTTCTTCATTTACCCTTCAAAAATTCTGTTCCCAGATAACATGCCAGTAACAAAAATACTGCTGCCAGTTTGCCGTTTCTGCTTCCCAGAAAGTTTAACGCATAACCTGCAAAGGGAATGCTAAATACCACGCTCCCTTGCAGGTTCTTCCAGCTTACCGGCTTGGGATCACAGCTGTTATTGGCATCCCCTTTTGTAATAAACTGCTGTTTTTCCCTGTTACTTTCTACAACGCGGTGAGTGATCACAGTTTTCCCCTGCTCCGTGCAATATGTAATAATCTCACCTTCCCGTATTTTCTCCGGAGATTTCGACTTTATATATACTGCACTTCCCACCGGCAGGGAGGGAGCCATACTCCCGGACACCACGCTATAGCATTTCAACCCACCAAATGATGGAACTGAAAATATAAAAAGTATGGTCAGTACAAACAACAATGTCATTTGTCCAAGTCTGCCCACCAGCCTGCCAAAATTCATCTGTTTTTTCCCTTTCCATATAGTTTTCTAAAAGTCAGAACCATCACAGTAAGTGCAGCAAACAAAATAAACCATTTTACTGCTGCCTGAGTAGGATCTCCGGTTTTGGGACTTGCAGCTACAGATGCATATATTTTTTCTTCTGCTCCGACTCCCTGATTTCTTTCGTTTCCTTCATGTTTTTCATCAGATGTCCCTGTATACCCATTATTTCTATTATTCTGAGCTGTATCATCTTCCACGGTATCCGAAGCTCCTGAAGATTCATTTTCTTTTTCCGGGCCGAAAGCACCACCAGCTGCCGTAAACACCCATTTTACCTTTCCAAGCATTTTTTCGTATGTATTATCCATGTCTTCACTTAATGACAGCTGCACAATCAAGCTTTTCCCGGAACCCGCTGCAAAATGTCCAAGAGAAATGTCATTTTTCATACTCCAGCCCTGTCTGGTAAGATTTCCATCAACAGACCCCTGATAAAGAACTTTATCATTTTCCCTGATTTCTATGACCGCATATTCAGTAAGAAGCTTCTGAAGCTGTTCCAGTTTCTTTGAACTGTATTTCTTCTGCTTTGCCAATTCAGCACGCAGGTACAGCTTAACAGGAATATCGGAATTGTTAGTAAGTCTGATCGTCTGGCTTCTCTTACAGCCCGGCTGAAGATTTTTAAAGTTCGTGAACAAATCCGTCTTCTCACCACCTATAATCAGTTTACGGTTCTTATCGAAGGTTACACTTGTAACAACCTCACAGGTGCAGGGCTGGCTGGTAATTCCCAGTACCTTTTCGTCCATTCCCCAGATGCTCTCAAGCTCTGTACTCTCTGCCTGTATGCTTTCCAGATTCACTAGAATCCTTGCCTCTTTGTTCTTATAACGATTGTCTGCCTTTTCAGACAGATAATAGCTATCCATCAACGGCTTCCTGGTAGTTTTACCAGCACCCAGCACATCCCTGTAATACCAATAACCATCATCGCACAGCATCCATAAATCAGTATTGTAATGAATCTGGATCATCTCCGGATCCAGTTCATGACTCTCTTTAAACTTGCCATCTGCCCCAATACTTCCAAAAACTCTCCCAATCTTTACCCGCACAAAGGAAGCTACATTGCCTTCATTTTTTATATGTACCTCCTTCACCACCTTCTGTCCCGGATCTACGTGAGCCGGTCTCATGTAATTCTCCTGAATGGTATTTTTATAAGAAGTCATAGTCAGAAGGTTCACCGCATACTCAGATATATTCCAGGCAGCCAGGGCTGTACCGCATGCAAACAACAGGCATATAAGCACAGTTATGAAGATACATGTGAATTTGTGCTTCTTCATGGCATCTCTTCCTTTCTGCTCAGCTCATGCTGTCCCTGTCTACTTCCTGCAGCGTTCCTCCTTTTATCTCTTCATCCAGCATACGATATGCCTCTGACTGGGTAGAAAAGCCTTTACTCTGAATTGCCTGGGCTGTTACCTTAAGCTGGTAATTACCAACCTTCTGCATTTCTGTCTGATTCCAGTCTGTAGGAATAACGATATTAGTAAACAAAGTGGATTCCTCCCCGTTACTCAGGATTCCATCTCCGTTCTCTCCCATATAGTTAAAAACAAGACGGGACGCTGTAGAACGGGCTGTATCCTTTACCCAGTGTGGATTCACCATTGGATAAGATGCCAGGTAAGCCAGACTGTAACCTGGTATCCTGTCCTGGATCAATCCTGTTGCGCTTCCTTCCTTTTTGTCATAGCCGCCGCTGAAGCTTTTATCAAAGTAAATAGTCTTATAGATCAGATTCAATGCCTGACTGTCCCCAACTGGTACACCCTGGCTATCCAGAATATCCACATACATCCTTACATAGCAAGGCTCCTTTCCATTATTGTCGGAGGTTATATTCTTTACAGTGGGGTTCTTATAAACTGTATATCCTGGATACATATTCTTTCCGTCATTCCCTTCCGGATCCCAGTCAGCCTCCTTCAGCCCGATATCAAGATCACCTGTTGTAAATACATTCGTCTGAACTGCATTTTCTGTAAAATAAGCCATTGTATTTCCAATTCCAAATAACATGGCACAAGTGATCGCGCCTGCAAACAATACATTTCTTTTTTCTTTATTAATCTTCATTATTTCTCTTCCTTTCTATGCGATACATTTTTTCAAATATTAGAATTCAAATAACCCGGCTTCATATGCATTCTTCGGATTATCCAACCCGAACTGCTCTTCCCCTGTCATCTGCTGCAGAACCTGTCCGGAAATCCTGATTTCCACACCACCTATCTTTCTGACTGCTTCCTGCCTTCTGTTATTTACACTTTTCTCTACCCACACTCTTGTGAAAAGAGGTGGCGTAGTTTCTCCTTTTCCGGAAAAATTACGTTTCAGGATTCCGGAATAATAAAAATACTGCTCCGGATCCTCTCTACTCTGATTCTCAAAGCGGATCCATTCTCCCCGCGCAGGAATATCACTGTTATAGTCAATGCTGTAGACCTTCAACACCTTGTCCATGTCTTCCTTGCATAACAGCTTTCCCCTTTTATTCTCATCAGGACAGCTGTCCGAATAAACAAACTGACATTTCAGAGCTACCAGCTCATTTAGATCCAGCTCTGAGGTATTGGTTATCTGCGGATCCTTAAAGATAACAGCCCCGGGAACAGTAAGCAGACCTTCTTCCGGCACCCATGAGGGTTCTGTAAGAACTGCATCGAGCCCCTTCTCCCCGGCAAATGAAAGCTGGTTTACAGCTTGTCCACTATCGCTCATATATGCCAGTGTCCCTCTTACTCCTGCTGCCAGACATAACGTAGCTCCCAGAAGCAATGCTGCTTTTTTCTTTTTGCCCATATGCACCTCCTTACAGTTCCCCAAAAGCATCTTCCGGGGAAGAAAAGCCTTCACTCTGAACAGACTCTTCATACACAAGAATATCAAAAGGTACTAATTCTTCTTTATTTACTGTGTTTTTTATAACAATATTATCAAATACTGTTTCCGTCTTTTCCCCCGGCTCCAGTTTTTTCTGATAATAATAGTATCCGTCATCTTCTGCCTTCCAACTGCTGTTAATCTCAAGTGGCTGGCATTGTTCCTTTGCCTTCTGGTTACTAAACTCCACCCTCACCCGAATGTACACCGGAATAACGGAATCATTCACAATGCATGGTTTTTTCTTTATGACCTGCCCCGGACCGGGATCCTGTGGCCGCTCAAATTCTTCTTCAATATGTGTTCTGTTCTCTACAACATGGATACTGTTTACAGCTTCCTGTCGGTCGATCAGATACGCATATGCAGCAGAACCTGTAATTCCTCCCAGAAGGCAGAGTACAAGCGCAAAAATTATCCATATTTTTCTCATGGATCTCTCTTCCGCAAGCTTCACACCTGCGCACTCCTTTCTATCCGGATTTCACAATGCAGACAATCTGCAAAAATCAGCACATGGGAACCACCTCCTTTACCAAAATTTTAATAAACTGGAAAATTAGAGAATAGATTAAAAATGAATTCTTAGAATTACAGCAGGACATAGCTGTACTGTGTTTTTGATTTATAAATATTCTGATATTTTGTAAATAAAAAATTAACGAATAAATGGATTATAATAACTGAATAAACAAATATGAATTATAGATTAAATTGACACGTCTCTGGGACGCATTGATTAATTGATATGATAACATGTTTTGCGAAAAAGTCAAGACAGGAAATATTAAAGAAAAATAAATTTTACAATATGTTTCATTTTTATTTCCTGCTTTGACTGAGTACTTCGCGGATTTTTGCCCTGATTCTCTGCAGTGCATTATCTATGGACTTAGGAGACTTTTTCAGGATTCCTGCGATTTCTACATATCCGGTTCCTTTCAGATACAGATCAAGCACCTTATTCTCCATAGGGCTGAGATAGTCAGAAATCCTCTGACGAAGATCCTGCGTGGTCTCCTGATCAATGATAATAGCCTCCGGATTCTCTGCTCTTAGCCCCCAGGCAGGGATGCTCTCGTCATCCTGATTCAGGGATACATAAGAATTCAGCGGCTGATGCTTCTGACGATTGGAATTCTGGATAGCACTGTACATCTGGCGATCAATACACACTCTGGCAAAAGTGGCAAACGACGCCTCCTTATCCGGCTGAAAATCCCGGACTGCCTTAAAAAGCCCAATCATCCCCTCCTGGATCAGATCATCTGTATCTCCTCCGATGAGAAACATGGCCCGTGCTTTCTGACGCACAAGGCCTTTATATTTCTCCATCAGGTAATCCTCTATAGCTGTTTCTCCATCCCGCAGACGGGCAATCAGTTCTTCATCACTTACACCATCGAACTTTCCCATAGCTCCTCCGGATCTTATTTCATTCTCTGGCGGACTACCTCATAAGCAAGGATTCCGGCTGCAACAGATGCATTCAGGGAATCAATATCACCCTTCATAGGAATTGCTGCCACAAAATCACATTTCTCTTTCACAAGGCGGCTAACGCCCTCACCTTCATTTCCAATCACCACGCCCATAGGACCGGTGAGATTCAGATTATACATCAGCTCACCACCCATATCAGCACATACAAACCACATGCCCTCTTTTTTCAGCTCTTCAATAGTCTGTCCAAGATTAGCCACCTTGGCAACAGGGGTATAATTAAGAGCTCCTGCAGAGGTCTTGGCAACTGTAGAGGTAAGTCCTGCTGCATGTCTCTTGGGAATGATCACACCATGTGCTCCTGCAAGGTTTGCAGTACGGATGATGGCTCCCAGATTATGAGGATCCTCTATATCATCCAACAGGAATATAAAAGGTGGCTCTCCTTTTTTTCTGGCATTATCCAAAATGTCTTCAACAGTAGAATATTCATAAGCTGCCACCTGTGCGATAACGCCCTGGTGCGCGCCTGTTTCGCTTAACTGATCCAGACGTTCCTTCTGTACGAAATTGATTATAGTATCTTTTTTTCTTGCTTCACGGATAATAGTGCGTACCGGTCCGTCCTGACATCTGTCCAGGACAAAAAGCTTGTCCACACATTTTCCTGAACGAAATGCTTCTAATACCGCATTCCTTCCTTCAATCTGCTCGCTCATCTGCAGCCTCCCGTTTCTTATTTCTTCTATACATAATTGTTGCTTACAGCATTTTTTGCTTTTTTATAAATTTTCCTCAGGGATTCCTTTTCGCACCAGCTCCACAATCCTGGAGTAATCCTCTTTCAGATACAGATATCCCATTAATGCCTCAAAGCCTGTAGCTCTGCGATAATCCGCCATTGTGGCATGCTTAGCCATTGTCGGGGAATGTGCATTTCTGCCCCTTTTATATACAGCAAGCTCCTCCTCGGTCAGAATTGGTTCCAAAGCTTCCATCATCTTCGACTGTGTTCCTGCTTTCACCAGACTGCTGGCTTTTTTGTGAAGCTGGTTTACCGGACAGTTTCCCTTTTTTACAAGGACAGTCCGGATCACCAGTTCATAAACTCCATCACCGATATAAGCCAGTGTCAATGGGGAATAAGTCCGAAGATCTCTGTCTTTCAGCCCAAATAGTTCTTTTAATTCACTTAAGCCCGTTTCCATTTTACTCCTTCACGTGTATCCTTAAGAATGATTCCCTTAGCAAGGAGCTCATCACGGATTTCATCAGCTCTTGCGAAATTTTTCGCCTTTCTTGCTTCCTGACGCTCTGCGATCAAATCTTCAATCTCTTTATCCAGGATTTCTTCTTTCTTTACTGCAATAAGACCAAGTACATCACACAGCTTAACAAGAATATCAAGAAGTCCTGCCGCAAAAGCAGCGCTGCTTTCTTCTGTCACATTTGTGTTTGCAAATTTAACCAGCTCAAATATAGCGGCAAGTGCATCCGCAGTATTAAAGTCATCCTCCATTGCCTCTTCAAACTTCTTCACATAGCCTGCAGCCTCTGTAAGAAGGCTCTGCTCAGCCTGTGTAAGCTCAGCTGCTACTGCCTTTTTCTTACGGTCATTAAGACGTCCTGCTGCCTCTGTGATTCTCTCCAGCGCATTCTTAGAAGACTCCATAAGATCTGCGCTAAAGTTCAGGGGACTTCTGTAATGTGCATTCAACATAAAGAAACGAAGCACCTGAAGGTCATACTGCTCGCTGATCTGGCGGACAGTACGGAAGTTTCCAAGTGACTTGGACATCTTACGGTTATCAATATTCAGGAACGCATTGTGCATCCAGTATCTTGCAAAAATCTTGTCATTGCTGCACTCACTCTGTGCGATTTCATTCTCATGGTGCGGGAAAATAAGATCTTCTCCGCCTGCATGAATGTCGATTTCATCTCCAAGATATTTCTTAGACATTACAGAACACTCAATATGCCATCCCGGACGGCCGTCACACCATGGTGATGTCCAATATGGCTCTCCCTCTTTCTTCGGTTTCCAGAGTACAAAATCCAGTGGATCTTCCTTCTGATCCTCTCCTGAAACCTGAAGTGCACGGAAACCGGACTGTAGATCATCCAGATTTTTGTGGGAAAGCTTACCATATTCTTTAAATTTCTTTACACGGAAGTATACGGTGCCATCTGCAACTGCATAAGCATATCCCTTATCCATAAGTGTCTGGATCATGCTGATCATACCGTCAATTTCCTGTGTTGCCTGAGGATGTGTAGTAGCCGGTTTTACATTCATTCCAGCCATATCCTTCTTGCACTCTTCAATATATCTTGTGGAAATCTCCTCTGCGGAAACACCTTCCTCAATTGCTTTTTTAATGATCTTATCATCTACATCTGTAAAATTGGATACATAGTTTACCTCATATCCTTTATACTCCATATAACGGCGGACTGTATCAAAAATGATCATCGGACGTGCATTTCCGATATGGATCAGATTATATACAGTAGGTCCGCAGACATACATTTTTACTTTTCCCTCTTCAAGGGGTACAAATTCCTCTTTCTGACGGGTAAGTGTATTAAAAATTCTCATTATATTTCTCCTTCCGGTCCTTATTTTCAGTAATTATTTCTTGTATAAAAGGCAGACTGCCTGAGAAGCAATTCCCTCTTCCCTTCCGGTAAATCCAAGCTTCTCTTCTGTGGTAGCTTTAATATTCAAAAGGTCAGACTCCATATGCAGTGCTTCTGCAATATTAGCTTTCATCTGAGGAATATGAGGTGCCATCTTCGGCTTCTGGGCAATGATCACAGCATCTATATTGCCAACACCATATCCCTTCTCCTCCAGAAGTGCAGCTACATGCTCTAACAGCTTCACACTGGAAATCCCCTCATATGCCGGATCTGTATCCGGAAAATGCTGTCCAATATCTCCGAGAGCCGCTGCCCCCAACAGAGCATCCATAATAGCATGAATCAGCACATCTGCATCTGAATGTCCCAGTAATCCCTTTTCCCACGGGATCTTCACGCCACCAAGGATAAGCTCCCTGTTCTCAGTCAGTCTGTGTACATCATATCCCATTCCAACTCTCATAAGATTTTCCACGTTTTTCCCTGCCTTTCTCTTCTAAGAGGATTTTTATGCCATAGTAAAAAATCCCCATGCTATCGTTTGGTATTATACATGATTTCCGGTTAAAAATCAACGCCACAGTTTGTGCTTGAAATTTAATAAAATTTATGGCTTATCCTCTGGAACTTCCTAAACAAAGAAAGCCTCCGGGCAAAATACCCGGAGGACCTTACAGATCAATATACAGAGATCACTCAACTTCTGCGATTACCTCAACCTCACAAAGAACATTCTTCGGAAGAGTCTTAACTGCAACGCAGGAACGTGCAGGCTTATTTACGAAATACTTCGCATATACTTCATTAAACTTCGCAAAATCACCCATATCAGCAAGGAAGCAAGTTGTCTTAACAGCCTTCTCAAAGCTGCTTCCAGCTTCCTTAAGCACTTCTCCAAGGTTCTTCATAACCTGTTCAGCCTGTGCCTCAATAGTATCTCCGCTGATCTCACCAGTTGCAGGATCTACCGGAATCTGTCCGGAGGTAAATAATACTCCGTTTAAGATCATTGCCTGGGAATATGGTCCGATTGCAGCCGGTGCCTTGTCTGTATAAACTACTTTCATGGTTTGAATCTCCTTTCGTATTCTCTTTCGTTATCTTCATGCTATCGCAAAAATTTGTTAGTGTCAAGCAATTTTTTTGGTTAGTCATCTATTTCTTTCAGTAATTCAGGTAATAATATGCCATGGCTGAGATGGTCTGAATGTGAGCGACAGCTTCCGCCTCTTTTCCTGCATTCTCAGACATAACACACAGAATATAATCCGTCTTATCCCCATACACGATTGCAATATCATGCTGGCTCTTGTCATTCTCGCCGGTTTTGTTGGCAATCTGAACTGATTCCCTGATAGCTCCCGGAATCTTAGCCCGATTGTCCTGATTTAAAAGCAGAGACAGCATCTGGTCAGAAGCCTCCTGGCTTACGCACTCCCGGCGGTATATCTTCTCCAACAGAGTGCCACAGTCCTCCACAGATGTAGTATTGCTGCTTCCAAGCCCCACCGGATCTGTTGCAGACGGTGCCAGAGTATGAAGGACTGCTGTTTCCTTATATCCCTGCTCCCGCAGATACCGGTTAATAGCCCTTGCACCGGCATTGAACTGATTACCCTCAGTCTGAAGCCTTACCATCTCATTAAAAGATTCATTGTCACTAAAAGTAACCATATTTTCCATCAGACGGAAAAGCCTAGCTGTTACTGTATCGCTATCCGGAGCAGCCTTCAAAAGGGTTCCCTCATTAACTCTGATATCCTCCATATTCTCATAGCTGGCAGCCATAGTAAACACTTTTATCAGACTTGCAGAGGACATTGCCTTATCATTAATGGAAAACTTCTTTCCACTTCCAAGCTCCTTCACATAAATGCTCCACTCACCATTCAGTTCCTCTGTATAAGCCTTCACTGCCTTTTTCAGATTTTTAATTCCCGGCTGGGTAAGCTCCTTAATGCTGCCATCTTTTTTTACAGTCAGTCCCTGAGGGGTAACTGCCTCCCCGGATAATTTACCAGTCTTCTCATCAAAATAATAGTAACCGGAAAATTCCTTTCCAGCTGTCTGCTGCTCTGTAAGATAGTAAATACCACCCTCCTGACAAATCCTGCCGTACTCATTCAAATAGTAGCACCCATCCAGCTTCGTCTGTCCGACCTCCCCCTTTAAATAACAGACCTGCGGTGTACCGGAGAGTCTGCCCAGATTGTTAACCACATAAATTCCAGTCTGCCAGCCTTCTGCTATATTTCCATCCTCTCCTGCTGGAAGTGCTTCCGCAGGAATAGCTGTAATCTGCCCGTGAACAGCTTTAAATTTTCCTGTTTCATCATGATAATAGTAACCGTTAAATACCGTTCCATCTATAACAAAATGATCAAAATAATGTATTGCCTGGACACAGTCCCCGGAACCATCTTCATTCAGGCAGTAAAAGCCATCACTCTTCAGCATATATTTATCCGCAGTACCTGGAATCGGCAAGATCTGCGATTCCTCAGTAACAGAAGACAGACTGCCTCCTGTCCCCTGGGCCTGCACAAGGGATGAACCGGTTGCCATAAAGAAAACTCCTGTCCCGGTACACAAAAGCAGTATCACCAAAAGACGCTCCAGTGCATTTTGCCTATGCTGCCATCTGTATTTTATCCTTTTCTTCACATTATTCTCCTTTTTTAATTAAAGACAGTTTGTCATTTGCAGATATCTCTCCATGATTTTTTGCTTCTGCCCAGAATTTCTGCAAATATTCTTCTACATCAGACAAGGTGCAAAGCTGCCTGTCATCCCATTCCAGCGGAAAAAGATTGCTGTACTCTCTCTGACGAAAGCGCTGATCCAGAAGAAGTATCACTCCCTGATCCTCCTTAGTCCGGATCACTCTCCCAGCTGCCTGAAGCACCTTATTCATTCCCGGATACCGATACGCATAATCAAATCCGTTCTCTCCGTTTTCCGTATAAAAGGATCGGAGGATTTCTCTTTCGTTTCCCATCTGGGGCAGCCCCGTTCCTACCAGAATCGCACCGATCAATTTCTCTCCCAGCAGATCAATTCCCTCTGAAAAAATACCGCCCATAATACAAAATGCCACAAGGGATTTCTCCTTTTGCTCAAATTCCTGAAGAAATTCTTCCCTCTCCTGCTCCTTCATAGAGCTATTCTGACAGATACATCTTACCCAGCTTACAGAAAATTCCTCCTCGTAAACAGCATAAACATCCTCCAGCATCTTGTAGGAGGGGAAAAATACCATATAATTTCCTTTTCTCTGCCATACTGTTCTGGCTATATATTCTGCAATTCTACGATATTCCTCATAGCCTCTGCGGCTATACAAAGTGCTTACATCCCCGGCACTTAAAATACATCTGTTTTCCCTGGAAAAAGGAGACTCCACGTAAATCCCATAATCATCCTGTCTGCTGCTGAGAAGCTTTCTGTAATAGCTCATAGGCAGCAAGGTAGCAGAAAAAAATACTGCACTGCGTCCCTTCTGAAGATATTCTCCCAGATTTACCGCCGGATTTACACAAAACAGCTTAAGACGGAATCTGCCATCCTCCCCATTTTCAGCATAGACCACATAGTTCTCATCTACCAATTCTGCAATATTCAGAAAATTACGGATATCAAAATAGAACTGTCTTACCTCGTCTTCCAGTTCCACATCCTTATTCTCTTCCAAATAAGTTTCAAATTCTCCCTGGATTTTCAAAACAGTCATAGTAACAGAACCGGTGCCTGGAAGAACAAGATAATTCCCGCAGTTCTCCTGTAATTCCTTCAGCTGCTTATTCAGCTTTCCAAGAGAGCGGTACAGACGAGGCGCCCTCTCTCTCATTGCCTTTCGCACAAGAAGCACATCCTCCCTGCATACAGAAGCACTGTACATCTCTCTTCCACGCTCTGCAAGATTATGAGCCTCATCAATAAGGAAAATATACTCTCCACCTGTACCATCTCCGAAAAAGCGCTTCAAATGCACAGTAGGATCAAACACATAATTATAATCACAGATCACTGCA
The DNA here is from genome assembly GCA_934408705.1 of uncultured Blautia sp. Classification (GTDB taxonomy): domain Bacteria; phylum Bacillota; class Clostridia; order Lachnospirales; family Lachnospiraceae; genus Blautia_A. The sequence goes on from CAKRVL010000017.1 coordinate 28,973, forward strand.
TCAACCCACAAAGCAAGATCCAGGCACATTTCAAAGGGACATACCTTCCACTTCTGGGCATGCTCTCTTATAACATCCCTGTCATACCGGCTCTTCGTAGTCCACAGCTCATAGACTGCATCATTTACCCTGTCAAAGTGGCCCTTTGCATAGGGGCAATATTCCGGATTGCATCTGGTTTCTTCCATGAAGCACAGTTTATCTTTGGCAGTTATAGTCACCACCTTATATTTCATACCATTCTTCCGCAGTACCTCAAAGGCCTCCTGCGCAACAGTCCTGGTAATAGTCTTGGCAGTAAGATAAAAAATCGTCTCGCCTTTTCCCTCGCCCACAGCACGGACAGCCGGAAAAATAGTAGACATGGTCTTTCCCACACCGGTAGGTGCCTGGATAAAAATCTGTCTGCCGGCTCCAATAGCATGATACACACTGCTTACCATTTTACGCTGACCTTCCCTGTAGGAAAATGGAAACTCCAGCTTCTGAAGTGATTCGTTTCGTTCTTTTTTCCAATGAAGCTGATAGCTAAGCCATTTATGATATTCATCCAGAAGACGAGAATACCACTCTTCCAAGGTCTTAATGGAAATCATCTCCCGGAACCTTTTCACTACCTCTGTTTCCAGATTTGCATAGGTCATTTGGATCCCGATTTGTGTCAGGCCTTCCTGAACACCATAAATATAACCATAGCACATTGCCTGAGCTTTGTGAACCTCCACAGGCTTTGTAAGCTGCTCAACATTTCCATAAATGCCCTTGATCTCATCGATCCAGAACTCGCCAGACTCTGTAAAGATTCCGTCTGCCCGACCTTCAACCTGAATACAAAGCTCCTCATAATCGGTTCTCTGCTTTAACGATACCTCGGCTCTGTAATCACTTCCCATTTGTTTCTGAAGCTTACGGTGCAGCCTGCTGCCCTTTTGCATAGCTTCCTTATCCATGGTTCCTCTGCGATTATCCAGATCACCGCTCTGCAATATAAATTCAACCAGATTTCTCACTGATATTCGTGTTACCGGATTCTCCATTCTGATCTTACCGCCTTTTCCCAATGGGTATCATTATATAAGTATAACATGATTCCATTCCCAATGGAAATACTTCCTGTTACACAAAAATAGGAGTGGCGTTTATACCACTCCTGATACAAGTAAATCCCACCCACTAATTATTGCTTTCGCAACCGGCTCAGGGGACTTACTTGATTTCGTTAAATCTGTGTCAATACAAAAATATCATAAATCGCTTTCACTGCGCTTTCGAACTCACGGTTCTCCACACCAATAATAATATTCAGCTCACTGGAACCCTGATCGATCATCTTTACATTTACATTCGCGTGAGCAAGTGCAGAGAAAATCCTGCCTGCTGTACCACGGGTAGACTTCATTCCACGGCCTACAACTGCGATAAGAGCAAGATCAGATTCCATTTCCACGAAATCAGGCTGAACCAGACGATGGATTCCGGCAATTACCTGCTGCTCCTTCTCCTCAAACTCATCCTGATGAACATATACCGTCATCGTATCGATACCGGAAGGTACATGCTCAAAGCTGATTCCCTGATCTTCAAATACCTGAAGCACCTTTCTTCCAAAACCAATCTCGCTGTTCATCATGGATTTCTCAATGTTAATAGAGCAGAAGCCTTTCTTTCCTGCAATACCGGTAATAGTATATTTCGGCTTGCGGCAGGTACTCTCTACAATAAAGGTTCCCTTGTCCTCAGGACGGTTAGTATTTCGGATATTAATGGGGATTCCCTCTTTTCTTACAGGGAAAATAGCATCCTCATGAAGTACAGTAGCTCCCATATAAGAAAGTTCACGAAGCTCACGGTAGGTGATAGTCTCTATCACAGCCGGGTTCTTCACGATTCGCGGATCTGTTACAAGGAATCCGGATACATCAGTCCAGTTCTCGTACATATCTGCCATAATAGCCTTTGCAACCAGAGAACCGGTCACATCAGAACCACCTCTGGAAAAAGTAGTAACTGTACCATCCTCTTTAGCACCGTAAAATCCGGGAACAACTGCATTCTCACATTTAGAAAGACGCTTATTCAAAAGCTTGTCTGTCTTCACAGAATCCAGATTACCATTTTTGTCAAAGCGGATCACCTCTGCTGCATCTACAAACTCATATCCGAGATAAGCAGCCATTACCTTACTGTTCAGATATTCTCCTCGGGAAGCGGCGTAATCTCTGCCAATCTGTGCTGCGAAATTCTCCCTGATCACCTGGAAATCCTCTTCCAAAGAGAAATCAAGGCCCAGACCTTTGATGATCTCGTTAAAACGAGATTTGATCTCTTCTAAGATTTTCTCAAAATCACCGCCATTTCCAGCTGCATCATAACAGCTGTAAAGAAGGTCTGTCACCTTAGTATCACCATCAAATCTCTTACCAGGTGCGGAAGGAACAACAAAACGTCTGCTCTCCTCACTTCTGATAATATCGCCAACCTTCGCGAACTGCTCCGCATTTGCAAGGGAGCTTCCACCAAACTTCACTACTTTTTTCATAATCCTTGTGCTCCTCAAAACTTTTTCTCCATTTTATGAGAAAAAGAGACTTTTTGCAAGGGTTTTTTCAATTTAATTCGGGAAAGTGTTAAACTTCACCTGTTTTTTTCCTAAAAACAGGCTCCACAGCCAGCACTTTAAGCTGTTCCCCATCCACCTTAAAATGAATATCCCACTGCCCAAAGGACATTCCGTACTTTCTTTCCGGATCCTTCTGATAACCTGGTCTGGGATCATTAGCAAGAACAGCCAATAGTGCTGTCCTTTTCTCTTCTGAAATTTTCTCAAGCAGCTCCTGTGGAAATTCAACCTTTAGCTTATGATCTCTGATCTGATCTGTAAATCCGCCTGCAGCTTCCGGATGGCTGTCCACATAAGCCAGATATGGCTTTATATCATAGATAGGCGTTCCATCCATAAGATCTGCTCCGGAAACATGAAGCACCGGGCCATTATTTTCCGTAAATTCCACGCCCTCCAGCCTTACACTGGAAAGTCCTATTGGATTGGGACGGAAAGGTGAACGGGTAGCAAATACTCCCTTTCTTATATTTCCCCCTAATCTTGGAGGACGGACGGTAGGAGACCAGTCCTTTCGTACAGCCTCGGAAAATTCCCATACCAGCCAGATATGAGTATATTCCTCCAGTCCCCTGAAAGCCTCATGATTACGATATTCCGGCTCAAATATAATATCTGCCTTCAGTTCTTTTATCCTGCTGCTCTGATGGGGAATTCCAAACTTCGTTGGAAAATCACTTTTTATGTGTGCGATCACTTTCATTTCCAATTTTATTCACCTTGCTTCACTTCTTTATTTCCGCCGCCCTTTTCCTCTTCCTTAATTTCCCAGTGAAGAAGGAATGTAAGAGCAGCACGGAGGGCAATAATTCCGGCTACGATTCCGATTTCCTTCCATTCACGTACTACTACCGTTCGAAGGATCTCACTTCCCATTTTAAATTCCAATCCCATGGCAAGCCCTCTCGCCAGATAAACACCTGTATCACCAGCATGCTTCAGCCATTTTATAAATCCGGTGATACCGCTCCAGATAATGATCGCGACTCCGATAAACTCAAAGATCACAATAGCAAAACCAGCAATATTCTCCAGAATCCATTCCATAATTCCGGTTATAGTTGTCATCATACAGTACCTCCTAAAAAGCTTGTCTTAATTCTATGCACGTTCTTGGCCTGAAATCCAGCTCTCATTTCTTTGCGTTTTCTTCTAATTCCAGCATGTACTTGTCGAAATCAGACATAAACAATCTGTCCTGAATGACACGGTATTTTTCAAATTCTGTTTCAGCCGTTCGTCATCCATCACCCAGCCTTTGATGGTGTAATCCTTGGCAATCTGGTTTACCCATTTGCGGAACTGTACCGCACGCTCGGAATTGACCTTAAAGCCTACGGAAATGATCATTTGAAGGTTATAGTGCTTGGTATCGCGTGTGACCTGACGAGAACCTTCCGTTTGAACTATTCGGAAATTCCGAATAGTTGCATTCTCTTCCAATTCACTATCCGCGTATATTTTTTTAATATGTTCATTTATAGTCGGTAAACCAACATCATACAACATGGCCATCATCTTCTGTGTCAGCCATATATTCTCATCCTCGTAACGCATCTCAATGCTGTCCTGCTGATCACCCACAGAGGCAACATAAGTTAAATACTCCGCTGCGCTTGAGCGGATGGTTATCTCATCTTTTTTCTTTGCCAAATGAAGTGCCTCCTTTATAAATAAAAATGTGATTTCGCTATTGTGTTTAGCTGCTCAGCTATTTCCGCAAAAGGCTTATTCAAGTCTAATGTCCTAACCGTGATCTGGTTACCATGAGTATGACTGTAATACTTTCTGGCTCTTATTTATCTTTTCTCGACATCAACACCACACATTCCATATGTTCTGTAAAACAAAACATCTCCACAGGCTGGATCTCCTCCACCTGGTATTTCTTCTTGGTAAGGAACAGAAGATCTCTTGCAAGAGTTTCCGGATTACAGGAAATATAAACAATTTTCTCAGGGGAAAGTCTGCTCACAGAATTCAGAAATTTCTCACTGCTGCCGGATCTTGGCGGATCCATAAATACTACTTCAGCCTGCTCCCCGGCTTCGGCCATAGCCTCCATAAATTCTCCTGCATCTCCCTGACGGAAGGAAATATTCACTGCCTTATTCTCTCTTGCATTGATTCTTGCATCCCGCACAGCATCCTTATTCAATTCTATACCGATTACTTCCCTGGCCTTATCTGCTGCAACAAGACCGATAGTACCGATTCCGCAATAGGCATCGATCACCTTCTCTTTTCCTGTAAGTCCGGCAAATTCTACTGCTTTTCTATACAAAATCTCAGTCTGTACCGGATTTACCTGATAAAAGGATTTAGGCGAAATACGAAAGGACTTTCCACAAAGGGTATCCCGAATAAAACCTTTACCATAAAGGACGATTTCTCTTTCTCCCAGAACCATGCTGGTATTCTTATCATTAATATTCAAAACTACCGTGCTGACTTCCGGATGTTCCTTGCGAAGCGCTTTCACAAAATTATTCTTAGATGGAAAAATCGTGGAGGCCACTACCAGGACCACCATTACTTCCCCCGTGTGAAAACCACGGCGGACCAGTACATGACGGAGAAGTCCATAGCCTGTATCCTCATCATAGGTTTTAATCTTAAATGATTTCAGCATTCCCCTGATAGTACGGATAATCTCCTGACTCTTCTCATCCTCGATCAGACACTGCTCAATAGGTACAACTCTATGGGAACCAGCCTCATAAATTCCGGAAATAATATTTCCCTTTCTGTCACGGTCAAATACAGCATGCACCTTATTCCGGTAAAAATAAGGATTCTTCATTCCGATCACCGGCTTCACAGTTCCAAATTTCTTCAAAAGTCCCTGAACCTTATTCTGTTTTTTCTTCAGCTGTGCCGGATAAGGTATGCCCTGATACTGACATCCACCGCATTTTTTCGCATACGGACAAATCTTCTGTGTTTTATTCGCCTCCATAAATTCTCCCTTACTCTCTATTTCGTTTTTATTTTTCGTTCTTCGTTATATGAAACAAGCAGCAATGCTGCAAATGCACTAAAAACTCCGACAATTCCGCCAGCCAGTACATCCGTAGGATAGTGAACTCCCACATATAGTCTGGACAAAGCAATCAGTGTAGCCAGAACTAGCGCTGCTTTCCCCCATTTTCCCGGAAAAGCTCTATAATATACAGCTGCACAGGCAAAAGAGGCACAGGTATGCCCTGAGGGAAATGAGTAGTCCTTCAGCCTGGCAACTAATGGCACAAGTCCTTCAATTGCATCATAGGGCCTTACTCTTGCCACAAGATTTTTCAGTCCCAGATTCGTGATCAATGCCCCTATAGCCAATGCCAGAAGCGCAGTGAACCCGGCCCTTCTTGTCTTCTTCGGGAAAAGAAGGAGCACACCCAGAACGATCCAGAACCATCCTCCATCCCCCAGAAAAGTAATCCCCTTCCACAGCCAGGTAAACAGATCATTCCTTACATACTGCTGTATAAACAGAAGGATCTGTCCATCTATATAATGTATCCATTCCAGTAATTCCATGTATTCTCCGCTCTCCTTCTATTCTGCTAACAATTAACAGGGTTCTTTTTATAATTTATTTTGTCATTATAACATGAAAGACGGTTCGTGTGGTGCGAACCGTCTTAATCTCTTAATGATTATTATACAGGATCTGCTGAAGATACTCACGGTTTTGTTCCAGGTCCGGAACCAGAACCTGCATTCCGTCAATAGTCTGAGGAGTATAAGCTCCATCCTCCGGAATCCGGTAAGATGCGATCTCATCTGCACCGATATTCATAATATCCATAGCATACCCTGTCATATCCCACAGGGAAAGATCTGTACTCACCATTGGGAGAACATCCTTCACAAGACCTGCAATATCAAGCACATCAAGATCCTTGATCTTAGCAAAAGCAGCCCTGAGAACATCTTGCTGGCGTTCCGTTCTCCGATAGTCTGAATTTCCTACAGAGCGGTTACGGGCATGGATCAGCGCCTGCTCCCCGTCCAGATGATTCATTCCGGCCTGCAGATCCCAATCTGTGCGAAGAGGTTGAGGATAAAGTACACTCTGATCACGGCCACAGATATAGTCCGCTTCTGCCTGGGAAAGCTCCAGGTCAATTCCGCCAACCTTATCTACTAATATCTGAAAAACATCAAAATCCACTTCCACATTTCCATCAATCTTCACACCAAAGTTCTCCTCCAGTGTCTCATCCAGAAGCTCCATGCCGCCATATGCATAAGCTGCATTAATACGGGTGCTTGAATAACCCGGAATAGCCACATAAAGATCTCGCATAAAAGAAGTCAGGCTTATGGTTCCCTTCTCCTTATCTAAGGTTGCAAGAATCATGGAATCAGAGCGCTGCCTGGATTCCCCTTCTCTTTTATCCTGTCCGATCAACAGAATACTTTTTATATTACTGGTATCAATTTCTGACTCTGTTGACTGCGCCTGCACCCTACAGACTGTTCCAATCCCAGTCAGCGGACATTCCAGAAACAACACAGCACTAAGACAGATAAGACCTTTCTTCCATGTGGTGGATTTCATTTCACTTCACTCCTGTATATTTGTGGTTACCATAGTTCCAATTACTTTACTACAACCGTAAGTACAGCTCCATTTGAAGCATTTCCATTGGAGTCAACAACATAGTAGGTCAGCTCATAGGTGCCTGGTGTATTTACATCAATATCACCGGTGATCTGTATCTTACGATAAAGGTCACTGACCTGATCCTTGTCATCCTGAATGTCTTTTACATAGCTCAGCTTATCAAGCTGAGTGCCCTTTTCGATTTCAGTATAATAAGTAGTCAGATAAAACCGCGGATCCTGCGGATTCAGTTTATCAAGCTTAGCTTCCTCCCGCTCCTGTGCCTTTTCTTCTTCTGTTAGCCCTGTATCATCTGTATCATCAGCATCGGACTCATCTTCTGCTTCCTCTTCATCAGAAAGTCCTGTGTCATCTGCATCAGGCTCATCTGTTATTTTCTCTTCCGGCTGTGGCTCTGCCTCTCCGGTATTATCCTTGATACTTCCGTCTGATGTCATATGATAAGTCAACTTTGTTACATTATTACTCTTGTCCTTGGCAACATAAACAACTGTAACCTGGTCACCCTTTTCGTTTGGATAAACGTTTTCAACTGTCAGGCTGTCTGATACATCGCCATCCTTAGCATCAATGGCCTTCACGCCCTCCAGAAGCTCTTCTGTAGTCGTTTCTGCTGTATAGCTGTTTAGCTTACCCTCTGCGATGGTAATCTCAGGCCCTTTGCGATCCTCATTTATATACAGCCATCCCATGATCGCAGTAACACCAACAGCCACTACTGCCATTAAACCAATCAACCATTTACGCATATCTGCTGCTCCTTGTCATTATTTCATCAGTGACGCTTTCTTGATTTCTGCTTCTTTGATCTGGTTTCTTTATCAGAAAATGGAATACTTCCCAATACAGAAAGTCCAAGATAGCGTTCTACATCCTCCTCTACCTTAATGGTATCATTGGTAAGATAGACGATGACAACAATAGCCATGGCAATGATAACACCTAAAAGACCACCGATCATACCATTTTTCGAAAGGCTTGGACTTGCCTTCTCACTTGGGATGTTAGCACTGTCAACTACGTTAACGGCCTCTATATCCATGACAGACTGAATATGCTCAGCAGCCATATCGCGGATAGCATTTGCCATCTCACTTGCTGTATAAGGATCCTCATCTGATACAATAATAGTTACAATACGGCTGTCTGTAGATGTTTCCACAGTCAGCTTGCTTAAAAGCTGCTGATAAGTGATATTCAGATTCAGCTGTGCGATCACACCTTCAAGAACAGTACGGCTCTTGATCAGCTCTGCATAATCTTTGGTCAGCTGGGTACTGGTCTGCATATCAGCACTGGTCAGGGTACTGCTGTCCTGCTTATTCAGCACCATGATCTTAGTGGTAGATTCATACTGTGGAGTGATAAAAAGCATTGTTCCAATAATAGAAATCACACCCAGAATGATACCAGAAAGAATAATAACTCCCAGTCTGCTGAGAATCAGGTGAAAAATTTCACCTAAATCAATTTCAATTTCATCGTTGTTATTCGTAACCTGATTTTCCATTCCTCTTCTCCGTCACCTGTAATTTTCTTTCTTATATAGATAAATCTATAATTTACTTAAAATCTCTCGTTGTTTATAATACATTCCGGATTACTGATGAAAAGCATATCTGCATACTCTTCACCCATCATCTTCCTGACTTTCTCGTAGCACTTGCCCATGTGAGGTGTACGCTTCTCCATATCATGGCCATCTGAACCCACAAAATCCAACATTTCTTCCCTGATCACTTTCTTACAGAAACGCTTGACCGTAAAACCATCACGCCCTATGATACTGTCTGCATTCATCTGGATATAGGCGCCCATATCTCTTAGTTCATCTATGAAATCAAGACCACCCTTCATCACTGCCTGATATCTTTCCACATGTGCAATGATCGGATAGTAGCCTCTGCGTATCAACGCCTGCACACGCTCCCTGATGTATGATTTCTCATCTGAAGTTCGAAACTCTGTAAGCACATACCGGGAGCCGGACATAGTAAGCCGTTCTCCCTTCTTCAGACAATCTGTCATATCCATACTGGAATGAAGCTCGCAGCCAAGATACATCCTGATTCCATCTTCCCCAATCTCTCCGGCAGCCTTCTGAAGCCGTAGAAACTGCTTCCGGACCAGTTCAGGAGAAGGCTCGAACATATCGTATCGAAAATGCGGAGTTGCAATAATACCTCTGACACCATCATCATATTCCTTCTGGAGCATACTTACAGACATCTTAAGACTCTTCGCTCCATCATCTACTCCCGGAACAATGTGACAGTGAATATCATAAATACCTTTCATTCACTTCGCCCATTTCTAATTTCTTCTGTATGACAATGACTCTGTGACGGATCAGTACTTGCCATATTCTCCATACTTACCGTATTTGCCATATTTTCCATACTTGCCGTATTTACCGTACTCCTTGGTGTCTACCTTATTTAAGATTGCACCAATGATCGGACAGTTAGCCTTCTCAAGCTGACTCTTAACCTCCTGTACAAAGTGATAGCTGATGCTTCCGGATTCGATTACGATCACGGTTCCGTCGCAGGAGTCTGCCACTACAGCACAGTCAATAACCCTTCCAAGAGGCGGCGTATCGATGATAATATAATCATAGACATCCCGTACAACACGGATCATTTCCTTAAACATTCTGCTTCCCAGAAGCTCTGCAGGATTCGGCGGTACAGCTCCTGAAAAAATAATATGGAACTTAGGAAGATTGGTAGCACAGATTACCTCCTGAAGCTTAGCCTGCTTAGAAAGATAATGAGTCAGTCCCTTAACCTCCTCTTCTACCTCTACACGTCCCATAAGCACAGATTTACGAAGGTCTGCATCGATCAGAAGAACGGACTTGCCGCTTTCTGCAAGAGAGGCTGCCAGATGAAAGGTTACATTACTCTTACCCTCATTCGGTGTACAGCTTGTAAATGCAATTACCTTCTTGTCAGCTCCGCAGAATTGAATATTCGTACGAAGAGCCTTATAAGCTTCATCCATAGAGGAGTCAGCTTTCCAATCGCTGATTTTTACTTTTACCATAATTTGTTTTCACCTTATCTATTTGTTATCCTGTAAATCTGCCATATCTCATGTCTCTTCCATAAACCTCTATCATGGCAGTATCTGCCTAGTCATTATACACTAGATATTATAAATTGACCAGTGGAATTTTAATACTTCATTAGTACAATTTTTCACAATTTTCTTCACAGAAAGCCTTACTCTTTTAGCTATTCATCCTGTTCTTCCTCAGGAAGTGCTTCTATCTCTTCTGTAGTCTGGTTTTCTTCAAGAAGATAGACTTCCACATCAAAAACTCCACTACTTAACGCCTCTTCATGACTGCCCATATAAATATCAATGTGGTTATTCTTAATTGCCCCACCGCAATCCTCTGCCACATATACCTGTCCATTGATCACGACTTTGGAGCCATATGGAATCACAGTCGGATCCACAGCAATAGTCCGGTTAGTGGTTGCTGTCACGCCAGTAGATGTAATGCCGTTAGCCCATGGACCACAGCAGATACTACACTGACAGTAATGGGTGATATGAAATACGCCAAGAGGACGAAGGGAGCTATTGGCTGAAGCCATGACAGGCTCTCCCTGGAGTACACCTTCATTCCCTCCTGTCTGCGTCACACCCTCCACCGCATCTGCAAATACCCCTTCTCCGGAGCTTTTATGTATGATTCCTGCTTCTACTTTACCATCTGAGGTAGCCTGCGAAGCTTCTGTTTTATTCTTCTCATAGCCTTCCAGCACAGAAGTAGGGATATATCCTGTCTGCTCTTCCCCATTCTCGTCCTCAAACTGGATCCGGCTCCAGGTATCGTCAATAATTCCGGTACGGCTGACCTGATCCTCCTCCAATACTTCTCCAATCACAGATCCTTCCTTGCGTCCCGGATAATCCAGTACATCTGTATCCTCTGCAATAGTCACAGTTTCTTCTATATTATTTATATTCTCCTGCGCAGCTTCCAAAGCAGCCGGACCCGCAATTTCCTCCCCTGCCACCGGCACTGTCAGCCATGCACAGGCCCATAATGCTATGATCAATATCTTTTTTTTCATAATCTTATATCTCCTGATCTGTTTCTTTTTTCTCAGAATCCCCTCTACTCTTTGCTTATCATAGCACAGCACTCCATTGTTTTCAAACCCTGTTAGTGTTTTTAGAATTATTTTATATTTTAAATTTTTTAAATTTTTTCAAAAAAGCATTTGACAAATACAATTTTATGATGTATCATATATCTTGTCGCTGAGACAAACAGCTGACAGTAAGAAATGCGATAGTGGCGTAGTTGGTAACGCGCGACCTTGCCAAGGTCGAGACCGCGGGTTCGAGCCCCGTCTAT
>CAKRVL010000018.1 GCA_934408705.1 uncultured Blautia sp.
ACACAATTCTGATGATGGGAGGAGAAAAATAATGGGTAACAAAAAGAAATTAAGCTTTAAAGAGATTATGACGAATTATGGTGTTATCATCATCATGCTTTGTCTTATCGTATTTACAGGAATCACAAGACCAAATTTCTTAACAACAAATAACCTGACAAATATTCTTGCAACTATGAGTTTCCGTCTGGTAATCGCACTTGGTATTGCTGGATGTATCATTACAGCAGGATGTGACCTTTCCGCAGGTCGTATGATCGGTTTCGGCGGATGTATCGCTGGTACACTGCTTCAGAAAATGGATTATTCAGCTAAGTTTTATCCGAATATGAAACCATTAAACATCTGGCTTGCTCTTCTGATCGTTATGCTGATCTGTGCAGCATTCGGTCTGGTAACCGGATTCTTTATCGCATACTTGAACGTACCGCCATTCATCTCCACAATGGCTATGATGGAGATCGTTTATGGTATCTGCAGTATCTACACAAATGCAACTCCTCTTGGAGGATATGTAAGTGAGTATACAGGACTTGCTACAGGCAAATTCCTTGGAATGAGTTATCTGGTATGGATTGCAATCATCGTTGGTGCTATTACATGGTTTATCTTTAACATGACACGTCATGGAAAATACATGTATGCAATCGGTGGAAACGCACAGGCAGCAGAGGTTGCAGGTGTTCCGGTTAAGAAAACTCTGATCATCATCTACGCAAAAGCAGCAGCTATGTATGGCCTTGCTGGATTTATGATGGGTGCAAAAGCCGGTGGTGCATCTGTTCAGTTAGGATATGGTTATGAAATGGAAGCGATTGCAGCTTGTACTATCGGTGGTGTATCTGTAACCGGTGGTCGTGGTAAAGTATCTTCCGCTCTGATTGGTGTTGCAGTATTCGAGTTCCTGAAAGCAGCACTTCAGTTCCTGGGAGTAAATGCATACGCTCAGTACATCGCACTTGGTGTTATCATCTTCATTGCTATTTCACTGGATATCAGAAAATATATTGCAAGAAAATAATAAAAAAGATATAATATCTATAGGACCGCCGTTTGGTACGACGGTCCTTTCTTTATCTTAAAAAGAAACGCAAAATTTGCGAAAAATAAACGAAAAAGGAGAAAAAGAAATGGATAACAGCTATTTATCAAACGCAATGATCCCGCTGATGCTGACACTTGTACTGGGATATTATGCAGCCCGTCTGCTGGTCTTTCATGATACAGAGTCCATCACCGGGAAGAAGGGTGCCAAATTTAAAGACAAAGAGAAATATTCAAAGGAAGCAGGAAAGCTGATTCTTTTCCTGGCAGCAGGTTCGTTTGTTATGGCAATGCTGATGTTTTTTAATACATATGCAGCTGTTGCTGAGATTGTGATCTGGTTTGTGATCTTTGGTATTCTCTGGAAGAGAATGAATGATAAATATGGGGATACAAGTTCCCGTAAGAAGAAATAGATAATAGAAAGTGTTTGGAGCGGACGCAGGATATCATTATGGAAAAATATTCAGTATTACTTGTGGATGACGAGGAGGACGTTATCCAGATTATCATGAAAAAGATGGATTGGGAAAGTATGGGCTTTCAGGTTGCGGGATATGCACATAATGGCGTGGAGGCACTGGAGATGGCAGAGGAGCTGCAGCCGGATGTGGTTATGACAGATATTAAGATGCCATATATGGACGGGCTGACTCTGAGCCGCAAGTTGAAAGAGCTTTACCCCACTGTGAAGATCATCATTTTCTCAGGATTTGATGAATTTGAATATGCAAAAGAAGCAATTCAGATTGAGGTAGAGGAATATATTCTGAAACCAATTGATGCGGGAAATCTGAAGCAGGTTTTTGGCAGAATACATGAGAAGATAGACAGGGAAATCGATGAACGGAGAAATACAGATAAACTGAGAGCATACTACATGGAAAGCCTTCCCCTTCTTCAGGAGAACTTCTATGTTTCCCTTATTGATGGCCGGATTCCGGAGGACAAAATCCGGAAGTATCTTGCTGATTATCAGATTGATCTCACAGGTCCTTGCTATGTGGTAACTATTTTGCACACCAGCACCACGGATATTCCTCAGAATATGGATTCTTTTTTATTAGGATTATCTGTAAAGAAATTGGCGGAAGAGCATGTGGCAGGTGAATGGAAGTCAAGAATACTGATGTATCTGGGAGATATTCTTATAATCACCCAATTAGAAAAAAAGGAACAGATCACTGCCTATACTGATTCTCTGGATCAGCTGTGCCGTCTGGCAAAGCATGTGTGTGATGCAACAGTAACAGCTGGAATAGGTTATGTATGCAATAATCTGCAGGATATCAGGCGTTCCTGGCAAGGTGCCAGAAGTGCGGTTTCTTACCGTATGATTTACGGAAATACCCGTGCTATTAACATTGCAGAGATCGATCCTATAGAGAGTGTGGACGAACGCTGGGAGGAGCAGGAAATACAGAAAATCCTCAAAAAAATCCGCATGGGAAGCGGGGAAGAGCTGGAAACAGAACTGAATCACTGCATCCGCAGGTTTGTGCAGGATGGTACAACCATGCAGAAATACCAGATATTTATTATGGGGCTTCTTACGGAAATCTTTCGCTTTTGTAATACGAATCAGCTGGACAGTACAGAATTCTATGGTGAGAAAGGTGAGATTTTTGAGCGCTGCATGCAGATGGAATCTCCGGAAGAGCTGGAGCAGTGCCTTCTTGAAATCTGTGAGAAGCTGCGGAAAACAGTTCAGCAGGAACGTCAGGCAAGCACCAGGTCTTTCGTTTCCAAAGCAGTGGAATATGTGCAGGAGCGTTATAATGACAGAAACATAACTATAGAATCAATATGCAGGGAGTTAGGCGTAAGTGCCGCGTATTTTTCTACTATTTTTAAGAAAGAAACAGGCAAAACGTTTATCAATTATCTTACAGATTACCGAATGGAAAAAGCTGTGGAGCTGCTTATGACTACCAATGATAAAACATATGTGATCGCAGAAAAAGTAGGCTATGCAGATCCTAATTATTTCAGTTATGCTTTTAAAAAACAGTACAGCATGTCGCCGTCTAAATATCGTACTGCAAACAGAGAAGGATAGTAAGCAGGTGTCAATAAGATGTGAAATCTAAAAAGGTGGGAGAGTCGATGAAAAAAATCAAAGAATTATTATCCCATAAATCAAAAAAAACAAGAAGCATGCAGATGACAATATCCATTTCGTTTACAGTTCTGTCTGTATGTTGTATGTGTTTTCTTGGTGTAATGCTTTATCAGCAGTTTACCAGGAAAGCAGAGAATCTTACAGTAGAAAATGCCAGGCAGCTGTTGAATCAGACTACTATCAACCTGGAGGATTACCTGAGAAATATGCGTCGTATTTCAGACGCTATGTATTATACTGTGATCAAGAACACTGATATAGGCAGTGAGAGTCTGGAGGATTCCATGACTCTTTTGTACGAGGCAAATAAGGACAAACTGGTTAGTGTAGCGTGCTATACAAATGACGGAAGGCTGACCGCGGCATCTCCCATTGCGACAGAGAAAACAGGTGTAGATGTAAGCTCACAGAAATGGTTCCAGGATGCAGAGGGTGAGCTGGAGAATTTCCATTTTTCCACACCTCATGTCCAGAATCTCTTTGACGATCCGTCCTACAGATATTACTGGGTAGTGTCATTAAGTCGTACCGTAGAGCTTACCAGGAATGGCAATTCCCTGCTGGGTGTGCTTCTGGTAGATATGAATTACAGTAGTATTGAACAGCTTCTTGAGAAGGCAAATTCAGATACCTCCGGTGAATACGTATATCTGATGGCATCTGATGGCGAGATCATTTATCACCCGAAGCAGAATATGATCCACATGGGAATGTATCAGGAAAATAATAATAAAGCGGCGGGATATGAGGACACTACTGTAGAAGAGAATTTCCGGGGAGAGAAGCGTCTGGTCACAGTGAAGACAATCAGTTATACAGGCTGGAAGCTGGTCAGCGTAGTACCTATGAAATCCTTCAGTATGGGAATGACAGGTATGAGGAATCTGGTGGTACTTCTGGTGGCATTGACTGTACTTGCTGCTGTATTGCTGAACCAGATGGTATCAGCCAGAATTTCCAAGCCGCTGCGACGTCTGAATAATTCTGTGAAGGAATGGGAAGCAGGTAACATGAACCCGGATATTTATATCGGTGGTTCCATGGAAGTAGAGCATTTGGGAAAAACACTTCAGTCCACTGTTTCGCAGATTCATCAGCTGATGGATGATATCGTAGTGGAACAGGAGGAGAAGCGGAAAAGTGAGCTGGATGCGCTTCAGTCCCAGATAAACCCTCATTTCTTATATAATACCCTGGATTCAATTGTCTGGATGATCGCGGGAGAGCGATATGATGATGCGGTATTTATGATCACGCAGCTGGCCAGCTTATTCCGAATCAGTCTGAGCAAAGGCAAAACAGTAATCCGGATCGAGGACGAAGTAAAGCATGCGCAGAATTATATGAATATTCAGAAGATAAGATATAAGAATAGCTTTGAAGTGGATTTTCAGATAGAGGAAGAAATTCTGGATGGATGTATTGTGAAGCTGGTGCTTCAGCCATTGCTTGAGAATGCGATTTATTATGGTATGGAATATATGGATGGAGAAGGCGAGATAAATGTGCGCGGCTACCGCAAGGATAAGGATATTTATCTGGAGGTGGAGGATAATGGACTTGGAATGCCGGAGGAAGAAGCGGCAGAGCTTTTAAACGGAAAAGAAAGACCGCATAAGCACGGCTCCGGTGTTGGTCTGGTTAATGTTCACAGCCGCCTGAAGCTTCGCTTCGGAGAGAATTATGGTCTGATCATCCACAGCTGTCCGGATGAGGGTATGCTGGTACAGATCCATATTCCATATATCCAGTATACCGCAGAAACACAAGAGCTTCTGGAAAGCGGTAGGAGTTATTCATCCGTATCCGCTGGCGGAAAGGAGACTGAGTCATGAAAAGAAACAGACTATCCGCAATTTTGTTCCTGCTGATGATTCTGGGCGTGATTGGATACAGTACATATGGAATGCTAAATCAGGGAAAAGTGGATGACTATATATCGGTATCTGTTATTGTAAATGACAGCAGCAGTGGCCGGTGGGATGCTTTTCGTGCAGGGCTGGAGCAAGGAGCAGAGGATAATCATGTACATTTGAATCTGGTTTCTACCGGCACATTCCGGAATTCCAAGGAGGAACAAACTATTGTGGCCAGAGAATTGGAGGGAGACGCAGATGGAGTGATAGTTGCACCTTATTCCAGTGAGGCTGGTGCAATTTTGCCGTCAGAGCCTGCGAAGCCTGTAGTGCTTGTAAAAACAGGGATAGAAACGGATAAGCTTTTTACCACTGTGATGCCGGATAATACAAAGCTTGGGAAAAGTCTGGCTGATGCGGTGATCGAAGATAACGCTGTCAAAGTAGGGATATTGAGCGGAAACCAGAATCAGCTGGGAATGAAACAGCGTTTAAAGAGTGTAGAGAACGGATTAACTGCAGCAGGCATAGAGATTTCCTGGACTCTTTCCGAAAGGGAGCTTGATAATAAATTACGGAATCCGGGATTTTTCGCGGATTATCCGGTGGATACGGTGATTTCTCTTGTAAATAATGATACTGAAAAAGCAGTAGATATTATTTTAAGTAATGATGATATTTCGTGGAAGCTCTACGGAGAGGGACGGTCTGAGAAACTGGTATATTATCTGGATAAAGGGCTGATACAAAAGCTTGTGGTTCCCAATGAGTATTATATGGGCTACCAGAGCATGGCTTTGGCGGCACAAAATATCAGATATCATGTAGACAAAACAGAACAATCTGAGGTTGAATTTTATATAGTGTCTAAAGAGAATCTCTATGATGAAGAAACAAGCAGGATTTTGTTTCCGACAGTAAGGTGACTGGACACAATAAATGGGGGAAGAAAATGCGCGGAAAATATCTGGTGCTGGCAGGCACTCTGGGAGTTGTAGCTGTTGCTGCCGGAGGCTGTAAGAACAACGAGGAAGAAACTGTAAAAAATATTAAAATTGGAATCACGCTGTATGATCAGTATGATACTTTCATTTCAGAAATGATGACAGAATTTACAAAATATGCGGCAGATAAAGAGGAGTCCACGGGCGTGGCGATCAATGTGGAGATCCTGGATGCTTCCCAAAGCCAGCTGACACAGAATGAACAGGTGAAAAGCCTGATTGATAAGGGCTGCAATGTGGTCTGTGTGAATCTGGTTGACCGTACAGAGCCTACTACAATTACAGATCTGGCAGAAAGTAAACAGGTTCCTATCATCTTTTTTAACCGTGAGCTGGTTGCAGAGGATCTGGAACGTTGGAGTGAGCTGTATTATGTAGGTGCAGATGCTTATCAGTCAGGAGTGATGGAGGGAGAGATTGCAGCAGATGCATTCAAGGAGAATGCAGATATGGATAAAAATGGTGATGGTATCTGCCAGTATGTGGTGCTGGAGGGTGAAGCAGGACATCAGGATGCTATTGTGAGAACAGAATATTCTGTGAATACTATAATAGATAATGGTGTGGAGGTGGAGAAGCTGGGGTACGCTATTGCTAACTGGAATCGTGCACAGGCCCAGACAAAAACAGCAGCTCTGCTTACTCAGTTTGAGGGAAATCTTGATCTGATTATCGCTAATAATGATGATATGGCACTGGGAGCCATAGATGCTTTGCGAGATTCCAAGATTTCCCGTGAAGACTGGCCAAGAATTGTGGGAATTGATGGTACGCAGGAGGGACTGGCTGCTGTAAAGCGTGGGGAGATGCTTGGAACTGTGTACAATGACAAGGTGGGGCAGGCGCATGAAATGCTGAATCTGGCATATGCCATTGCAACAAACAGCGATGAAGGAGATATTCCGTTAATTGACGGAAAGTATGTGCGTACTCCTTACCATAAGGTTACATTAGACAATGTTGAGGAATATGAGAATTAAAAAATGTGGATTATCTTTGTGAAAGCGTGATTTTTATAGAAAGGTGGTTAACATAAATGAAATTAGGTATTCTTGGAGCCGGAAACATAGCGGTTCAGATGGCAAAAACAGTAGCTGGAATGAAGGACGTAGAGAACTATGCAGTTGCAGCCAGATCCCTGGAGCGTGCCCAGGCGTTTGCAGCGAAAAATGGCATTTCCAAAGCCTACGGCTCTTATGAGGAAATGCTGGCAGATCCTGAAATCGACCTGGTCTATATTGCAACACCTCATTCCCATCATTATCTTCATGGAAAAATGTGTCTGGAAGCAGGTAAAAACGTGCTTTGTGAGAAAGCCTTCACTGTAAATGCAGACCAGGCCAGGAAGCTGTTTGCCCTGGCAAAGGAGAAAAATCTGCTGATCACAGAGGCAATCTGGCCCAGATATATGCCATCAAGAAAGATGATCGATGATATTATTGCAAGCGGTGTGATCGGTGAAGTGACTTCAGTAACAGCAAATCTGAATTATACTATCAGTGATGTGGAGCGTATCCGTAAACCGGAGCTGGCAGGCGGTGCATTGCTGGATGTAGGTGTTTATCCTATTAATTTTGCAAGCATGGTTCTGGGTGATAAGTTAAAGGATGTGCAGGCGACTGCTATTTTCCGTGACGGTGTGGATATTCTGGATACTATTGTTATGGTATTTGAAGGAGATCGTATGGCAACCCTGCAGTGCGGAGCCAGAGAGATTTCTGACAGAATGGGCGGCATTTTTGGCACAAAGGGTTATATGCAGATACAGAACATTAACAATCCGGAAAAAATCACGGTGTTTGATCAGGAGCACAAAGAAGTGGCTTCTTACCTGCCACCGGCACAGATCACAGGCTATGAGTATGAAGTGGAATCCTGCATGAAGGCTCTGAAGGAAGGGGCTAAGGAATGTCCGGAAATGCCTCACGATGAGACAGTACGGGTGATGGAGATTATGGATGGAATCAGGAAGTCCTGGGGATATGAGATTCCTCTTTATGAATAGAATAAGATAAAAATGGCGGAAGCACTTTTTATAGTGGCTTCCGCTGCTTTTTTAGCTGGAAGAATTGTGAGATGCGAAATAATCAGGCTTTTTGGAAAATACTCAGAACAACATTTGCCAGGCCGCATAAAACCATTGCCAGTATAGGGTTGACTTTAAATTTACGAAGCAATACCATTGCAGCTGCAAAAAACAGGATCATTTGCACACATATATTCTGGCGTATGAAATTTACAGTTCCATCTATGAAAAAAGATGAGATCAGAATTGTTACACCGGCTTTGGCAATCATTGCTACAACTGCCGGGCGAAGGGATGCCAACGTACCCTGGAGTAATGACATATTCCGGTATTTCATGTAAACATATGCCAGAAGAGTTACCACAATACAGGATGGAAGAATGCAGCCAAATGTAGCAACTATAGCACCGGGAGTTCCCGCAATCTGCATTCCCACAAAGGAAGCGGAGTTTACGGCGATTGGCCCCGGGGTCATCTCAGCGATGGTGATCAGATCTGTGAAGGAGTTCATGGAAAGCCAGCCATGTAAAGTTACTACCTGTTCCTGTATCAGAGGCATCGCGGCGTAGCCACCGCCGAAGCTTAAGGCACCAATCTGGAGGAAGCTTAAAAAGAGCTGAAGATAAATCATTTGTCTTTTCCTCCTTTGATAATTGTCCGTACCATTCCGAATACAGCAACTGAAAGTATAATAAAAATAATATTAACATTCAAAAAGTAACTGAGGCAGAAGCTGATGATCATAATCGCCACATTGATCCAGTCTTTGGATTTCACAACATTTTTCCCCATATCGTATACCACAGAAAGGATAACAGCGCCGACGCCGGCAGTCATTCCCTTTAATAATGCGGCAATATAATAGTTGGAACGAAAAGCATCGTAAAATACAGAGATCACCGATAAGATTACCATAGGCGGAATGATGGCACCCAGGACGGATAACAATACTCCTGGTATACCAGCCAGCTTATAGCCTACGATAATGGCACCGTTTACGGCAATGGCACCTGGTGAAGACTGGGCAATTGCTACCAGATCCAGCATTTCCTCTTCCTCGATCCAGTGATACTGATCTACAAATTTTTCTTTCAGCAGGGTTACGATTACGTAACCGCCGCCGAAGGTAAATGTACTAAGATATAAGCAGGAAAAAAATAATTTCCGCAATACATATCCTTTACTCTTGGGTTCTTTTTCCACTTTTTAATACTCCTGTTAACGGAAAATTTTTATGGTTCCTTCGTCTTCCTCATCCAGCCAGCCGATGGTATCCCAGATACGCTGACCGTTATTGGACTGAGGTGCGCCTGGAGTGCTGCGACCGTTTTCGATGTAGTCTTTTAATACTGCTTTCAGTTCGGTGGCAAGCTCCAGATGCTCTTCAATCACATTCCGGCGTTCGCTGATGTCCATGGAAAGGTCATAAAGCTGGAATCTTGGGGCATCAGGATCCTCTTTACCAGGAACCGGATCAGACCAGCCACCGGAACCAGGGCAAAGCTCCAGCTTAAATTGTCCTCTGCGGATGGACAGGGAACCGTCAATACTCTGGTGGACAATATCCTTTCTTACTTCGGGACTTTCAGGCTCCTTCCAGAGTGGCAGGTTGCTTACGCTGTCCTCTGCACAGGTGTCAGGAAGCTGTACATCCAGAATCTCAGCCATAGTTGACATAAGATCGGAAAGGCAGACGATCCTCTCACAGCAACCACCGGCTTTGATGGTTTCCGGCCACTGTACGATCAGAGGGATGCGGTGACCGCCCTCATAAATGTCTGCTTTCGTTCCGCGGAACACATAGCTGGGGTTGTGTCCTTTGGCTTTCAGTTCTTCATAATTTGCCATAGGGGAACAGCCGTTATCTGAAGTATAAATCAAAATTGTATTATTGAAAAGACCGGTTTCTTTCAGTTTATCTGAAATTCGTCCTACCACATGATCACAGTGAAGAACAAAGTCACCGTATTCATTGGTTCCGGATTTTCCCTGGAATTCCGGAGCCGGGAGAATTGGTGTATGAGGTGCCGGCATAGGGAAATACAGGAAAAATGGCTCGTCCTTGTATTCGTCAATTTTTTCCAGAACCTTATCAGTCAGCTCGTCCAGAACGTTTTCATGGTGGAAGCTTTTTCCTGTTGGGCCTTTTCTCCAGTATTTCTTTCCGGTTCCTACAGTCTCGCGGTCCGGAAGCTCGGTGAAACGATCGTTTTCAATGTAAATATAAGGTGGCATATCCAGAGAACCGCTGATACCAAAGTAATAGTCAAAGCCATTTGCTACAGGGGAATCCTGGATAGGAGCGCTGTAATCCACACCCTTGCAGGCGTCAAAATCCGGAAGCTCTGTGAAATCCGGTGTTTTGGTAAAGTTCATTCCCAGATGCCATTTGCCGATCATTGCAGTGTGATATCCTTGTTCCTGGAAAAGATTTGCCACGGTCTTTCGTCCTTTTTCCAGAAGCGGTTCGGAATAACCGCCGACCACGCTGGATTTTAGGCGGGATCTCCAGTTGTAGCGGCCGGTAAGGATGCTGTATCTGGAAGGGGTACAAACTGCAGAAGAGGAGTGTGCATCTGTGAAACGGAGACCATTTTCGCACATGCTGTCCAGGTTTGGTGTTGTGAAAGGGCATTTCTCATTAAAAGCACTGATATCTCCATATCCCATGTCATCTGCAAGAATATAGATTACATTTGGTTTCTGATTCATTTTAGATTCCTCCGATTTTCTCAAAACAGGCGCCAAAGCCTTGCATTTTTACAAATATTATCCCAAAATCACAGAGAAAAGTCAAACAACAGCCACACTTTTCTTGCCATTTTCCGACAGGGGCTTTATACTTAGGACAGAATTGTTTCTCTTGAAAGGAGTTTTCATTTATGCCGCCGATCAGTGTACTTTTAAAGCCATCCTCCAGTCTTTGTAACATGAGCTGTGACTACTGTTTTTACTGTGATGAAGCAGAAAAAAGGGAAATTGCTTCTTATGGCTTCATGGAGGAGGACACTCTGAAAAATGTGATCCGACGGACGCTTCCTCAGGCAGAAGGCAGTGCCGCATATGCCTATCAGGGTGGGGAACCGACTCTTAGGGGGCTGGATTTTTTTCGGAAGGCTGTGGAATATCAGAAGCAGTATAATAAAAATCAAGTTTTCGTATCCAATGCGCTTCAGACCAATGGTTATGCGCTGGATGAAGAATGGTGCCGTTTTTTGGGGGAAAATCATTTTCTGGTTGGCCTTTCTGTTGATGGAACGGAAGAAATCCATAATGCCCATCGTCATGACAAAGCGGGGAATGGAACATATGCCAGAGTGAGACAGGCTGCTCGGCTTATGGATCGGTATCAGGTTGATTATAATATTCTTACTGTCGTTACCTCGGATGTGGCAGAACACATTGAGGAGATTTATGAAGAATACAGAAGGAACGGATGGGGCTATCAGCAGTATATTCCCTGTCTGGATCCAATGGGGGAGGGACATGGAAACAGTCCTTATGGGCTTACACCGGAGCAGTATGGTTCCTTCCTGATTCGGCTTTTCAGCCTGTGGTACCGGGATCTTCGAAATGGCTGCCAGCCGTTTATCCGCAGCTTTGAAAATTATGTGGCGTTGGCTGCCGGCTATCAGGCTGAGGTCTGCGAGCAACGGGGACTCTGCGGGATCCAGTATGTGGTGGAAGCTGACGGAAGCGTTTACCCCTGTGACTTTTATATGCTGGATGAGTATCGCTTGGGAAATTTCAACCAGGATTTTCTGGAAACCATTGATAAAAAAAGAGATGAAATCGGGTTTATCAGCCGCTCGCGAAATATTTCAGAGGACTGCATGAGCTGTCCTTACTATAAGCTTTGCCGGGGCGGTTGTCAGAGAAATCGTGATCTGGAATCGGAAAGTGGACGGTACAGGAATTATCTTTGTCCGGGATATCGGATATTTTTTGAAAAATGCGGTGGTGCGATCAAGGAGATTGCTTTTAGACTGAGGTGAAAAACGAAAATCAGGAAAAGACGAAAGATACAAGTAGAAATACACAAGTAGAAATACATCCATACAAGTGCTATATTATACTTAATTAAAATATTATAAAAACTATTTATTTACGAGGAGGAAATGGCTATGCTTGAGAAATTAAAAGAAGAAGTTTATAAGGCGAATATGGATCTGCCGAAATATGGACTGGTAACTTTTACCTGGGGTAATGTAAGCGGAATCGACCGTGAGAAAGGTCTTTTTGTAATCAAACCAAGCGGCGTGGAGTATGATAAGCTTACGCCGGAAGACATGGTGGTTGTGGATCTGGAGGGTAATAAGGTCGAAGGAAAATATAATCCGTCATCTGATACACCTACTCATGTGGTTCTGTATAATGCATTCCCGAAGATTGGCGGAATCGTACATACTCATTCTTCCTGGGCTACCAGCTGGGCACAGGCCGGACGCGCAATCCCTTGCTATGGAACGACTCATGCGGATTATATATATGGAGAAGTTCCATGTGTCCGTAATCTGGATAAAAGCGAGATTGAGGAAGCATACGAGAAGAATACTGGCATTCTGATCGCAGATTATTTCAAGAAGAGAGATTATGAAGCTGTACCGGCGGTTCTCTGCAAAAACCATGGGCCTTTTACCTGGGGTAAGGATGCTCATGAGGCAGTGCATAACGCAGTGGTTCTGGAAGAGGTTGCCAAGATGGCTTCCCGCTGCGAGCTGATCAATCCTGATGTAAAGCCGGCTCCACAGGAGCTTCAGGACAAGCACTATTATAGAAAGCATGGTGCCAATGCGTATTACGGACAGGGAACCATCGAATAAACTCTAAAGAATAAGATTTGTCAGTGTAAATAAAGACTCCCGGAAAGGATTTTTGCTTCTGTAAGTTATTGCTATCCGAGCTTGATTTATACAACAGGAGATGACAGTTATGATTCACGAAAAAATAAAAATCCAGTTAAAAGATTCTGAGTTCAAAGCAAATTTATTTACTTATTTTCTGGATAATTCTCCAGAAATAGACATGGAACGGAAAAGACCGGTGGTATTGATTTGTCCGGGTGGGGGTTATAGGATGACATCGGACAGAGAGGCAGAAGCACTGGCTGTTAAATTTATGTCAATGGGTTATCATGCTGCGATTCTCCGCTACAGCGTTGCGCCGGCACGTTTCCCGGAGGCGCTTCTGCAGCTTGCCACAGCGGTTGCCATGCTTCGTGAGAATGCAGAAAAATGGCATATCGATACTGAGAAAATCGTTGTCCAGGGCTCCTCTGCCGGTGGACATCTGGCAGCAAGTCTTGGCGTTTTCTGGAACAAACCGTTCGTGGCGGAAGCGCTGGAAATGGATGCTGGGAAGTTCCGTCCTAATGGACTTATGCTCAGTTATCCGGTTATTACTTCCGGGGAAAAAGCGCATCAGGGCTCCTTTGAGTGTGTTCTAGGGGAAGACTATGCAGATGAAGAGAAACGCAGATTTTTGTCGCTGGAATTCAATGTAACCAAAGATACTCCACCAACATTCATGTGGCACACAGCTTCGGACGGGACTGTGCCGGTAGAGAATTCCCTGCTGTTCTTTCAGGCGCTTCATAGGCTGGATATTCCGGCGGAATTACATATTTACCCTGTAGGTGGTCATGGGCTTGGTCTTGCCACCGGGGAAACTGCCTGCCCTGACGGCTATGGTATTCAGGCAGAATGTGAAAGCTGGATCAATCTGGCAGGAGATTGGATGAAACACCTATTTGAACGTAGATAAGCATCCCCCCGCTTCAAGTGCGCGGAGCACTAAGCGGTGGGATGCTTATGTCAGTGGGAGCCTTCAGCTCCCACTGACAGGTCGCGAAGTGACTGCGTTCATGAGCAAGTAGCAAAGCGGACCTGGAATGTCCGCTTTACGCGAAAAAGATAATAAAAGCACCGTGAATAGGACGGTACAGACGGGATTGAGGAAAGTTTAACATACTCATTTCATAGTGTGCGCCGATTATATCACAGAACAAAATGTACTTCAAGTATTGTTTTTGTATTATTTTGTTGATATACTTTTTTTATCTTAAATATATAGGAGGTGAGAATAATGTTAACAAGAGAAGATCTGCAGGCAATTGCGGGCTTGCTTGTACCGTTGGAAACACGCATTGGAGGGGTGGAGACTAAGTTCGACAAGCTTGAAATGAGAGTTGGAGGACTTGAAGAGCGCTTCGATAACTTTGAA
Source organism: uncultured Blautia sp. (assembly GCA_934408705.1). Taxonomy (GTDB): domain Bacteria; phylum Bacillota; class Clostridia; order Lachnospirales; family Lachnospiraceae; genus Blautia_A. The sequence continues at coordinate 14,275 of CAKRVL010000018.1, forward strand.
AGTCGCTTTGATAACCTTGAAAGCCGCTTCGATAACCTTGAGAATCGCTTCGGTAAGTTTGAGCAGCAATTTGAAGATTTCAAATGTGAAACACGAAACCGGTTTGAGAATATTGAGGCTAATCTTCTGAGTGTAGACAAGCATGTCTGCGGATTGGACACCAAGGTTGCGCAGCTTGACACGAAAGTCTCAGAGCTTGATGGAAAAGTAACACAGCTAGACACCAAGGTTGCGCAACTAGATACAAAAGTCTCAGAGCTTGATGGAAAAGTAACACAGCTTGACACCAAGGTTGCGAAGCTAGATACGAAAGTTTCAGAGCTTGATGGAAAAGTGACACAGCTAGATACGAAAGTCTCAGAGCTTGATGGAAAAGTAACACAGCTTGACACCAAGGTTGCGAAGCTTGATACGAAAGTCTCAGAGCTTGATGGAAAAGTAACACAGCTTGACATGAAGGTTTCAGAGATTGACAACAGCGTAAGGAGTCTTTGGGTTCATGTAGAAAACCAGACAGAGAAACAGCTTCACATCGTAGCAGAAAACCATTCTAATCTTACCAGCAAACTTGATGAATTACAGAAGATGAAGGGCGTTCAGGACACGCTGTTGTTCTATGCCAATAAACACGAGAATGATATCAGAGCCATAAAGCAAAGGTTATGTATGTGAAATAGGATACATAAGACATTGTGAAAAACGAACGAATAAAAATGAAAATAACAGAATTATATAATTACAGAAGATAATATGCTATACAGAAGCATTAAATGATATGAGTGTCAAAAGACCTTTTGCCACTCATTTGATACCCGGATTGCTACACAGCTACGCTGCTCCCGCAATCCTCCAAATATTCGAAATCCGCTGATTTACTGCGTAAATCGCTACTTTCTCATATTTGGCGTGTCCCAAGTTCAAACGCCTTATCGTGCAAGCACGAACGGCTTTTTGACCTTTTGACACTGGTATCATTAAATATAATAGATAAATATTCAGGGAGTGCAAAATAGCACTCCCTGTTTACTCTTTTTCACATATCAGTTGAGATGTGAAAATCACTCAATATCCAGTTCCGGCGGCTCATCCATAGTGTCGGAAACATATTTCCCGTTTTTCTTACGCTGTCGGACGCATTCGGTAAGCAGATACTCGATCTGCCCATTTACGGAGCGGAAATCATCCTCCGCCCAGGCTGCGATCTGATCATAAAGTTTGGCAGAAAGCCTGAGCGGAATCTGTTTCTTAGGTCTGGTGTCTGCCATTAATACAGACTTCCGGAATTAACTACCGGCTGGGCATCATGATTACCGCACAGGACAACGAGAAGATTAGAAACCATGGCCGCTTTCCGCTCCTCGTCAAGCTCAACCACGCTGTTCTCATTTAATCGCTCCAGCGCCATTTCAACCATGCCAACAGCACCATCTACGATCATCTTTCTCGCATCAATAATAGCAGAAGCCTGCTGTCTCTGCAGCATAACAGCAGCAATCTCAGGAGCGTAAGCCAGATAGGTGATGCGCGCCTCAATAATCTCAAGACCAGCCTCCGCAACCTTCTGCTGAATCTCATCCCGGATACGTCCAGCCACAATTTCACTGGAACCGCGAAGACTACCTTCATCTGCAACTCCATCTCCGGTAGTATCTACGTTGGGAGCTACATCATAAGGGTAAATTCTTACAATATTACGAAGTGCACTGTCACACTGCAGGGAAAGATATTCCTTGTAGTTATCAACATTAAAAACAGCCTTCGCAGTATCTGTCACACGCCACATAACCGCAATTCCGATTTCAACCGGATTACCAAGACAGTCATTGATCTTCTGGCGGTTATTATTCAGTGTCATGATCTTCAGGGAAATCTTCTTACTTACATAAGAACTGCTGGAGGAACTGCCAGTACCTGCTGCAGCCAATGTCAAAACTGATTTGGCAGCATTACCGCCATCCACATCACCGCTCTGATTCAGCTTCGTCTTAGCTGCCGGATTCACTGCCGTACAAAAAGGATTTACCCAATAAAATCCATCCTCCTTCAGTGTGCCCACGTAATTACCAAACAAGGTAAGTACCAGAGCCTCCTGAGGCTTCAATACCTTTAATCCAAGAAATGGGATCCATCCCAAAGATAACCAGATGATTCCGACGACTGCCACCGGGATCCAGTAAAAGATGGAACCGATCACAGTAACTGCTGTTGCTGCGGCGTACAACAGAATGAAGAGAATCATCATTGCCATACCATTCTTCTTACTGCTTAAAACTTTTTCCTGCATAATAAACCTCCTAACCTGTATCATAGTCGGGGCGTTTGACCCCTTTGATACCAGATTGCTTTACCATAAAAGATATGCAACCTTGTTGATATTTGAATGATATCATTTAGATATCAACAAGTCAATAAGGAGAATATAATAATTAGAAAATTTTGCAAAAATCCATTGTGAAAATCTATAACCAGCTGTATGTTAATATAAAAATAAGTTCAGACCTTTGGAGGGAGCTGTTTATGAAAGCTGTTATAGCAATAGATTCGTTTAAGGGAAGTATGGATTCCATAGAGGCTGGCAGAGCTGCCGCCGCAGGTATTAAAAGGGTGTTTCCTGATGCAGAAACTGTCATTTACCCGCTGGCAGACGGTGGGGAAGGCACTGTACAGGCGCTGGCGAAAGGGCTTGGAGGAAAGCTGGAGCATGTGAAGGTTACAGGGCCACTGGGCGAAAAGGTTGTCTGTGAATATACAATTGTGGGAAAAACAAATCCAACCGCTATCATAGAAATGGCTGGCGCAGCGGGAATCACTTTAGTTCCGCCAGAACTTCGTAATCCCATGAATACTACGACTTATGGCGTCGGTGAAGTGATAGAAGACGCGCTCACTAAGAACTGCCGGAATTTTATCATCGGAATTGGCGGAAGCGCCACTAATGACGGCGGAATTGGAATGCTTCAGGCATTAGGCGCAGAGTTTCTGGACAGAAGTGGAAAACAGGTGCCATTTGGAGCCGGTGGTGTGGAAAAATTAGTGTCCATTAATTGCGAGAACATGCTTCCGGAGCTGAAAGACTGCAATTTCCATATTGCCTGTGACGTAGACAATCCTTTATGTGGTGAAAATGGCTGCAGCCACATTTTTGGTCCGCAGAAAGGTGCAACACCAGAGCTGGTGGAGCAGATGGATGTGTGGATGGCGAGATATGCGCAGTTAAGTCGGTTTTACAATTGTGATCCTGATTATCCCGGCAGCGGTGCAGCCGGAGGCCTTGGCTTCGCCTTTCGCACTTTCCTCCACGGAAACCTGGAGTCAGGTATAAATATTGTCCTGAATGAAATCGGCATAGAATCCCAGATGAAAACTGCGGATGTGGTTATTACCGGTGAAGGTCGTCTCGACGGTCAGACCGTAAGAGGAAAAGCCCCCATCGGAGTTGCCAGACTCGCCCGGAAATACGGCAAGCCCGTTCTCGCCTTTTCCGGCTCCGTCACGGCCGATGCTGCCGCCTGCAATCAGGCTGGAATTACTGCCTTTTTCCCTATTCTTCGGCAGGTGTCCACCCTGGAAGATGCCATGAAGCCGGTCAATGCCCAGAAGAATATGTGCGATACTGTAGAACAGGTTTTTCGTCTGTTAAAACTTAAATAAAACGGGAAAAGAATATCGGGACTCTATAATTTCCTTTTTCCCCCTCTTGTGTAAGTTCACAATTCTGCAATTGACAAATTATGGCGACTATATTAATATTAAAACAACGTCGTATGTCGTACCTTTTATGGAGGGTGAAATATGAAGGAAAACTATGTAGTTGCTATTGGAGTTGCATGTATAGATGAATACTATGAGACAGACCACTGGATTCCAGAAGGAGAAAAATGTAATATCCGATGGAGAGAAAACCGAGTAGGCGGAATGATACCAAATGCAGCTTGTGTCCTGGCGGGGTTGGGAGAAAAAACGTATCTGGTGACAGCATTGAACTCAAGCAGTGTCAGCGAAGTTATCAAAAAAGATTTGGAAAATTGTAAGCTTGATTTGTCTTATATGATCACCGATGATTCATTGTCTGATCCTAAATGTATTATAGTATCTACTCCAGCTGAGAGAAGTATTTTTGTGGTGGATACCAGTAATATACGTTATAAAGTAGACAAAGCTCTTTATGATCTTTTGATAAATGCCAGATGTATTTACACATCTATAATGGAATTTCACCGTTTGCAGAACTGGGAAACCCTTGCAATGGAATTAACAGAGGCTGGCGTTGCGCTTATATTTGATGTAGAGACATCAACTTTTGACAGATGGGATGATCCATTGTTTTCTTATGCAGATCTTCTTTTCTTTAATGAAGAGGGATGGAAAAAATTCAAAAACGGACGTAGTGATGCGGAGACTGCACAGGGACTTCTGGAGGGAAATGTCAAGACTTTTGCAGTTACATTAGGAGAAAAAGGTTGTTATTGCAGAAATCGTGAATCAGAAATCAGACTCCCGGGAAATAAAGTGAATGTCATTGATCCTACGGGGGCTGGCGATACATTTAACTGCTCATTTACAGCGTGTTGGTTAAGAGGAGAATCTCTGGAATATGCTGCGGAATACGCAAATGCAGCAGCTGCGCATGCCGTTACAGTTGTAGGAGCCAGAGCAGGAATTGCTACAAAAGAAGAAACTGAGCAGCGAATGAGAGAATTCCGAAAAGAAAAGGAGGCTCTGGAGAAATGAAAAAGGGTACGATACAGCCGATAAGTAAAGAGGCATTTGCACCATACGGAGAATATTACAATCTGAAAGAAGGACAGAATATTCAGACAGAATTGCTTTTGAAATATAAGACAAAAGAATATATTGTAGGAAAACCGCTGAAATTTGGTATTACGGTCTGCAAAAATGAAAAAAGTTTTGTTGTAGACAGTATGGAAAGGCATCTTTCCTCAGAGGAAGTACAGTTTGCCGGAAGTAAACCGATAATTTTAAGCGTGGCGGACAGTGACCCGTGGGGGAATCCGAAAGAAGATGATGTGGCATCCTTTCTTTTGAATCCAGGCGATGCGATTGTATTAAAAAAAGGAATTTGGCATGATGCCTGTCATAGTGTAGATGGTGAGACTATGTATTTTTTTCTGTCATATACAAATGGAGAACCCAGTGAAACAACCTGGCTTTCTGTAGTTCCGGATCCGGTATCTGTTGATTTATAGGGAGGTTTGACATGAAAGAGATCAAAGTAGAAAATCCTACGGTAAAAAGTTGTGCTCCTTATGGCACCTTTACCAGGCTTACAGATTATGAAGCATTTCGTGGGGATGGCTGGGAATGCTGGATGACAGAAGGACTGTGTATGGATCAGCCTGGAAAATTAAGCCGGTGCCAGTGTGAATCGACACTTCCTTTTATATTGAATAAAATGTATAAAAGTTCTGGCCAGAAACTGCTGATATGCAGTCAGCAGGAAATGGTAATCGCAGTAGCTTCCAGAAATGACGGGATGAAACCGGAAGAATCTGAGATAAAGGCCTTTATCATGAAGCCGGGGGAAATATTACTATTACAACCGGGAATATGGCATGACATCTGCAGAGGAGCAGAAGTACCGGTAGAATATTATGAACTGGTATCTGAAGATGAGGAAACAGAAACAGGAATAGAAGAAGTAAAAATAATCAAGTAACAATAATTAAATAACAGATATAAATTGTTAAAAAATTACAAAGAGGTAAATATTCTCAGAGGGGATTATTTGCCTCTTTGTTTTTGTACTGCAAAAATATTCTGATTATTAGCGCAAAACTAAAAATATATGCACTGAATTGGTAAAAATTAATAAATTTAGCAAATTTAATTTGATTGTATTGACAAATTAAATGCTGAATGATATTTTATAAATATGACGTACGTCGTACCTTTATATACCTTAAGATCCTTGTCAACAGGATCTATATCCCTTACCACAGCATCATATTGATGCATTACATTTATAAGAAGAATAGGAGGAGCACCATATGAGAAAAAGATTTTTAGGTCTATTACTGACAGCAGCGATGGTTGCCTGTACAATGCCGATGACCGCAATGGCAGCAGACGGAGATTCCCAGGATTTCAAAGATGAAAATCTGGTAGTTGGTGTTTGGGGAGGTACAATAGAAGAAGTACTCCGTAAGAATGTAGTAGACCCGATGGAAGAGGAATACGGATGTAACATTGATCTTGTTTTGGGCGGAACCAGTGAACGTAAGGCTAAGATGTATGCAGAAGTAGATAATCCTTCTATGGATGTACTGTTTCTGAATATTTATGAATCAGCACAGGCGATTACAGATGGTGTTGCACAGGATGTGGATCCATCTTTGAGTAATTTTGATTCATTATATGATTTCGCACAGACCGGTGGATACGGAATGTCAATTATGGGACTTGGTATCGTATATAATGATGAACTGGTAACAGATCCTATCACTTCCTGGAAGGATCTCTGGAGAGATGATCTGAAGGGAAAAGTTGCTCTTTCCACATTCCCGAGCTTTGAGGATGATGCATTCGTAGACATCACTGCACAGGCATGGGGACTTGATCTCAAGACTCAGGAAGATGAAGTGTTTGATAAAATCGCAGAACTGGGCTCTTTCCCGTTATTCTACAGTGACCTTGATGAACTGTTCCTTGAAATGAAACAGGGTACTGTAAAAGCAGCAGTTATGTTTAACAGTTACAGTAATGATTATGTTGAGCAGGGATTCCCAGTTAAATTTGTATATCCATCTGATCCAGGTGCTGTTCTTGCAAAAGATACTATTGTAATTGCTAAGAATACAAAACATGAGGCTCTTGCAAAAGAATTTGTCAACCGTTGTCTCAGCGTGGAAACACAGACTGCATATGCAGAAGATATATATTTCTCACCATGCAATAAAAATGTTAAAGTTGATGACGAAACAGCTTCAAAACTTGTATATGGCGACGATGTAGATAGTCTGGTTTCTCTTGACTGGACATATATCCTTGAACATGAAAGTGAATGGACAGATAAGTATAATAAACTTATTGAAGGTAATTGATAAATTCATTCTGAAGGGGGATATGGAGAATACCCGTATCCCTCTTTTTAAGGTAAATGGGAGGTGAGGGAAATGAAGAAATCAACTAATAGAGCCAATATAATGTTGATTCCGTTGACAATCATATTTGTGATTCTTTTTGTAGTCCCTTTTATAGTATTACTATATTATAGTTTCCTGACATATAAGTCGGGTCAGGTAATTCCTACCACTCCTTACACATTAGGAGCTTATGCAAAATTCTTTTCAGACAGTTTTTATCCCAGAGTTGTGGGAAGAACTATTGTAATTAGCCTGATCACTGCACTTATCTGTTCAGTACTGGGGTATCCGGTTGCATATTTTATTTCAAAAAGTAAAGGGTATTTGAAAACAATCCTTCTGGTAATTGTAATTCTTCCACTCGTAGCAGGAGTTATGGTTCAGACATTAGGATTATATGGAATACTGACCAGTTATGGTCCTGTAAACAATTTTTTACTTACATTGGGAATTATAGATGAGCCTATAGAATTTCTGGGGACAGAAACCGGTGTTATCATTGGTTTGACTCAGGGATTTTTACCATATATGATTTTACCTGTAATGAATTCTATTCAGGCTATTCCGGATAATGTACTGGAAGCAGCAGACAATCTGGGGGCTAACAGTGTACATCGTTTTCTGAATGTAACATTCCCCTTAAGTAAGACCGGGGTTATTTCGGGCTTTGTACTCGTATTTGGATGTTGCCTGAATTCTTATACAACACCATTACTTCTTGGAAGGGGTAAAGTTTCTGTGATTGGTACAGCTATTTATCAGCAGGCTATGCAGCTTTATAACTGGCCATTTGCGGCAGCTATTGCAATGATATTGATTGCTCTTGTATTAGTTGTATTTACAGTCACTACTCTTTTACCGAAGAAAATCCATAAGAATCAGGGGGGCGTGGCATGAAGAGAAGAAAATTTATTACAAAGATGATTTATTCTATAATTGTTATACTGATCCTTCTGTTTATTGTTTCTCCGATGGTAGCTGTTGTGGGTGCATCCTTCAGCTCTACGAAATATTTTCAGTTTCCGCCACAGGGCTTCAGCCTCAAGTGGTATCAGGAAGCAATGGGAAATAAAGAACATATCAACGCACTGATGATCAGTTTAAAAGTTGCAGTCTGTGCCATGATCCTTTCTAATCTGGTCTGTCTTCCGGCATGCTTCGGCTTAACAAAAGGAAGTGGCAAAATTGCAAAAAAAGCACAGGCACTTTTTACAGCTCCGTTATTCCTTCCGATGATCGCTCTTGGCGTAGGGTTAATGCTATGGCTTGCAAAATTAGGAATCAGAGGTAACTTCTGGACCTTGGTGCTGGCACATGTTATTGTTGCAACTCCTTATTATATAAGAGTGGTGGGTGCGTGCCTGGCAGAATTTGATCATGGTCTGGTAGATGCTGCAAACAGCCTGGGAGCTACTCCGGGAAAAGCATTTTTTTATGTAACACTTCCATCTGTTGCCCCCGGAATTATTGTTGGTTCTATGTTTGCATTTATGCTTTCTTTTTCAGAATTGATCATTACCTTATTTATCAGTGCAAGCAATATGACAACGTTCCCTGTCAGAGTTTACTCATCCATGGTAACAGAGGGATTGAATCCTATGATTTTAGCATATTCCACTATAATCATTATCGTTGTTTTGATCATTTCAATTCTTGCTGAGAAATTTGCTCACTGGTCGAAATATTTTTAAGGCAGGAGGACAAGAATTATGCTTGAAATTACTAATTTATCGAAATCATATAAGAAGAATCAGGTTTTAAAGGATACAAATATCACCGTCAATGATGGAGAAATGGTGGCTCTTCTTGGACCAAGTGGTTCAGGAAAGACCACAATCCTTCGAATCGTAGCAGGATTTATTGAATCGAATGGCGGAGATGTAAAAATTGACGGAAAAAGCATATTAAATCAGGAGGCCTACAAAAGAAATATTGGTGTTGTATTTCAAAATTATGCTCTGTTTCCGCATATGACAGTAAAACAGAATGTTGAATTTGGACTTAAGATGCATAAGGTTCCTGCTGAGGAGAGAAAAAGCAGAGTTGAGGAAGCGTTAAAAGTTGTTGATATGCTCCCGTATGCAAACCGTTATCCAAATCAGCTCTCCGGTGGACAGCAGCAACGTGTGGCAATTGCAAGAGTGGTTGCAATACGTGCAAAATTGATGCTTCTTGATGAGCCGTTATCAAATCTGGATGCGAAGCTGAGACGGCAGGTTCGAGTAGAGATTAAAGAACTTCAGCGAAAACTGAAGATTACAACGGTTATCGTAACCCATGATCAGGAAGAAGCAATGACATTGGGAGATAGAATTGCAATCCTAAACGAAGGAAGGATTCAGCAGATTGGAAGCCCGATGGAGCTTTATGAAAAACCAGCAAATCAGTTTGTGGCAGGCTTCCTTGGCACTCCGTCCATTAACTTTATGAATATGGAAATTCAGAATGGAAAATGTTTTATAGAAGGAAGTGCTGTGGAAGATAAATATAAGACAACAGCTATGAAGAAGCTTTCTGATGGTAAATATACAGTGGGTATCAGACCGGAGCATATTTCAGTTATCGAAAAAGAAGCAGAACATTTCATGGTGGAAGCTCCTGTGACATTGGTTGAAAATCTTGGTTCTGAGACGTTGGTCTACTTCCATATTAATGAAAAGAAATATTGCAGTAAAATGGCGCGCACCATAAGAATGGAGCCGGGGAAAAAAGTGCAACTGTCATTGGAATTGGAACATGCTACTCTGTTTGACGCAGATGGAAACAGTATATTATAAAGAGAAAAACGCGGCTTAAAAAGTCGCGTTTTTTGTCAGGAATAAAAAGGGGCCACAAGGGACATTACCATATTGTCCGGATGAACAAATACTTCACCGACACCAACAACCCTGTCGCTTATATTATAGATCACTTCATCAAAACAGAGAAGAGGGGTACCTTTAGGAATATCAAGCTTCATGCAGGCCTCATCATCAAATTTAATGTGGCATTTCATAGAACAGTAATCAATATAATTGCTTTCTTCATTTGATCCCTTAAGCATGTATTTCTGACTGAATTCAGGAAGACTTTCAACATGAATCTCAGAATCCAGGGTCTGAGTAATAAGCTCTTTGGGAAAATAAAATCTGGTATAAAGGCGTTTCAGATTATCAGCAGAATAAATCCAGCAGCTACGCAGAGCCTCGGTATCCTGAAAGAATCCCTGAAAAGCATTGCTTCCGTGTTCCTGATATTCCCAACTTGTTTCAATGGTTACATTTTTATATTGTTTTTTCAGCATTACACCAAAATCAGTATCCTGGTCAATTCTGTTTTCGAGTTGGAAAACAGAAGGATGCCCATAAGTTCCAAGTCCCTGATGAGAGGTGATGATACGATTCATGCGAAGCCGGACGAGAGCGTCACGGACAGTTGCGCGGCTTACACCAAACAGAGAGGAAAGCTCTTCTTCTGATGGGAACTTATTATTGCCAGGAGTCATATGGGTGATGTCTTCATATAAAGATTCATATGCCTGTTGGCTCTTGGTACTGCTTTTTAAAATTCTTTTTGCGTTCATTTTCTTCATACAACATTCTCCTACATCCATATACATAATACAACATAGTTGCGTATACTTAATTATAATATGTAATGCACAAAAAAACAAGCAGAATGATGAACATAGTACGTCGTACAAATGAATAAAAAGTAATTTTTTTTATCGGAAAATATTGAAATTACAAAGGTTTCATGGTATTATATCAAATAAGGTAAGACGTACGACGGAACAACAAACTAATGCATAATGGAGGTAATACAATGGTTAAAGGAAATAATATTATTCTTAAGAACATTGATAAGATTGTCAGTGGTGATATTAATAAAGGAATACTTCCTGGTGATACGATTGTAGTCAGAGATGGACTGATTGCCGAAATAGGTTTTGAAAAAGATCTTAATCTGGATGGCATTGAAACTGTTGTTGATGTAGATGGCCAGATTGTTTGTCCCGGATTTATTGACTGCCACATTCATAATACACTGGATGACTACGCTCCTCAGAGAGGCGCTGTTGGATGTTATTCTGATGCATTATATTATGGAACAACATCCATGGTATCCGAAGGAGAACAGGGACCGGGATGGCCACGTTTTTACGATGATCCTATAGGCTGTAAAGCAGCGGCTATTTTATCAAAGAGAGTATTTGACCGTTTTCGCCCGGGTGGAGCACTGAAGTTTCATGGCGGAGCATTGGTACTTGTTCACGGACTTACAGAACAGGATTTCAAGGAAATGCATGAAGCAGGTGTGTGGCTGATCGCTGAGATTGGCGGTGGTGGCCTCTGTGATCCGGCAGAAGTAGAACCGATGCTTGAGTGGGCAAGAAAGTATGATTTCTTCTTCTCTGTACATCTTGCACCGCCTTCTATTCCTGGTTCTTCCTGGGTAACATCAGAAAATATCCTGAAGCTGCGGCCGAATAAGGTTGCACATACTAATGGCGGATCTACAGGTGTGGAGTTTTCACATATCCAGAGACTTATGGATGAGTGTGATATTCCACTTGAATTGGTTGTAAACGGAAATTTTGTGAACTTTAACAAGATGCTGAAACATATGGATAAGAAAGGCGAACTTAACCGTCTTGTAATGGGAAGCGACTCACCTACAGGACAGGCATCTATGCCAGGAGCAATGAATCGTTGTATCGTAAAGGCATCTTCCCTCAATGACATTCCGGCTGAAAAATGTATTGCCATGGCGACAGGAAATACAGCAGATCTTTACGGACTGAATACCGGTAAGATTGAGGTTGGGCGTGAAGCAGATCTGCAGGTAATCGACAATCCTCCGGGTTCTTGCGGTACAGATGCTCTTAAGGCAATTGAGTGTGGAGATCCATTTGGTAATTCACTGGTTATTGTGGATGGACGCATTATTGCATATCGTGGAAAAGATTCCAGACCAACTGCCCGTACATGTAAACTTGAAGGAATGCCAGATTTTGTTACTGGAATTACAGAGCACCTGTTCTTCCCTCCGCAGCTTGGAAGACATTATGAAGGTATCAGTGCACAGACTGGTTTTAAAGTATTATAATAAAAATAAAAACAGGAGGTAGTAACAATGCTCCATTATTATCGTGAACTTAGCTGGAAACAACATCAGAATCTTCAGAAAGAAAATCTGTATGCAATGATCTGCATAGGTGCTATTGAACAACATGGTCCTCATCTGGCAGTAGGAACAGATGATATGATCATTGAATATATTTTGCGACGGCTCGTCGGAGATGAAGAGATCGTTCCGGAAGTTTACGTGCTGCCTCCTCTGCATTTTGGTTTAAGCCCTGAGCATATGAACCTTTGCGGAACGATAACTCTGACACCAGAGACTTTGATGGCTGTCATGGGAGATATTCTTGCTTCACTGAAACAGCATGGATGGGAAAAGCTGGTGATTCTGAACAGCCATGGTGGAAATAAAGGCTTCCTTCATGGAATGGCGCAAGAGTGGAAAAGACGATATGGTCTTGAAATATATGTTCTTGAAACGATGCATCCTATTTATTATAGCAAGGCTCAGACAGTAATGGAGACTGCTCCGGATATGGAGGTGCATGCAGGAGAGGACGAAACGTCACAGATGTTGTATGAATTTCCGGAGACTGTAAATATGAAAGCACTGGAAAACGGATTTGATCGTAAAATCCCTGCACTTCCCCTTCGCAGAGATTCCTGGTTTACGAAAGAAATGAATTCTTCCGGAATCATTGGAGGAGCACATCTGGCTACTCGCGAAAAAGGAGAAAAGCTTACAGCATTTATGTGTCAGAATGTAAAAACGCAGTTAAATTCTTTAGAAGATTGAAAGCTGCGAAGCAGCATTCGGTGTAGAGCCGCGTAGCGAAGCGGACCTGGAATATCCGCTTGACTTTTTAAAGCAACTAAAAACCCGGTATTCTGAAGTTTCAGAATACCGGGTTTTTATGACCTACAGATTCTTCAAATACCGGGTTATTTCTGTTTCGGAATCATATACAAGCTTTTCCTCATCTATAGAAACAAGTTGGCCGTTTTCTACGGTTATTTTACCATTTACAACTGTATAATCAACAGGTCCTTTTAAGCCTACAGTGCCGAATACAGATAATGGATCACGACAGGCACCTACAAGCTCCAGGCGGTTTTGACGTACCATAAAAAAGTCTGCACATTTTCCAGTTTCAAGACTTCCGATTTCATTTTCTCTTCCAAGGAGACGTGCACTTCCGATTGTTGCCATCTTTAAAATGTCATATCCGGAAGGGGCTTTATCGCTGGAGTTCAGACGATGAAGTAAGAAACACATACGGATTTCTTCAAGAAGATTAGAACCGTCATTGCTGGCACTTCCGTCTACACCAAGTCCAACCGGAACTCCAAGTTTCAGCATTTCCGGAATTCTTGCAATACCAGAAGAAAGTTTCATGTTGGAAATCGGACAGTGACATACACCGGTTTGAGTGTCAGCGAGAAGCTTTAACTCTTCATCATTAAAATGGATACCATGTGCATACCATACATCATTTCCAATCCAGCCGAGCTTTTCCATATAAGCGAGTGGGCGTAAACCAGTAGTTTCAAGGGTGAATTTTTCCTCATCCAGAGTTTCGCAGAGATGTGTGTGCAGTCGGACTTTGTACTGTCGCGCAAGCTTTGCACTTTCTTCCAGAAGTTCAGCTGAAACGGAAAATGGGGAACAAGGAGCAAGTGCTATACGTTTCATGGACTGGAAAGAAGTATCATTATACTTTTCAATCAGCCGTACACTGTCCTTCATAATTTCATCTACTGTCTGAACGACGGAATCAGGCGGAAGACCACCATCTTTTTTGGAACGATCCATACTTCCCCTGGAGAAGTGCATACGTACACCAAGTGTTCGGGCGGCCTCCCATTGAGCGGCAAGAAGATCTCCGGCATTATTTGGAAAAACGTAATGATGATCAAAAACAGTTGTACAGCCATTTTTCATCAGTTCACCCATTCCGGTAAGAGAGGAAAGCCGAATTGTATCTTCATTCAGATTTTTCCATACCTCATATAAAGTAGTAAGCCAGTCGAAAAGTTCAAGATTCTGCACCTGAGGAAGATTTCTTGAGAAAACCTGATACAGGTGATGATGTGTATTTACAAGGCCGGGATAACAGATCATGCCCGTTCCGTCAATGACGGTATCAGCATCAGTATCAGGGAGATTATTTCCGATGGATTTGATAAGCCCGTTTTCACAATAAAGATTTACATTTGTATACACATGATCCTGTGCATCACAGGAAACTAGAGTGTCAACGTTTTTAATCAGTAAAGTGCTCATATGTATATCCTCCGTATTATCATATTTTTATAAATCCGGAACCCAGTATTTTTTACCGGATTTTTTGGCTGCTTCGTCCATTATGTGAAGATTGGCAAGACCGTCAAAGGCAATATCAATTGCATGATCCTGTCCATCACCGGCAGAAAAAGATTCTCCGGTAACAAGATTATTATCAACAGAAACGACAGCACCGCCTCTGCGTCCAAAGAGATTACAGAGTGTGACGATGCCGGAAGATTCGCGATCCCAGTACATAACCCGTGCGCGATTATAATAATCAATAATCTCTGCGTGACGTGGCTGGAAATATCCTCCTACAGATGGGCGTCCACATCCTACGTGCTCGCTGTCCTGAGAACGACCTATGCCGATATGGTATGGATAATTATGGTCATCTGCGGCTTTTGCAAGTGCTGCGACAAGATCATAGCTACAGGAGGCCGGGTAAGATGGAGTAACATATGACTGACTCATACCCTCGTCACGGACAACACCATTGGCTATTACACAGTCACCGGAACGCACATCTTCATGTACCCCGGCAGCACCGCCAAGCCGTATAAATGTATTAGCTTTTGTATAATGCATAAATTCTACAAGAATCAGTTCTGCCTCAGGACTTCCGCTTCCGCCGGATACAATACTGATATGTGCGCCTTTATAATATCCGCTATAAGTAGTGAACATGCCTGATCTGCCGGCGAGAACTCTGTTTTCAAGTCTTTGGGAAAGAACTTCAGCCGGATCGCCACCATATACAAGAAGTGGATCTCGTACTACCATGATAACATAGTCCCCAACAAGATCTGGATCTATCTGTGTCAGGGCCGGTTTTCCGTCAATGACAAAACCACCTGGTTTTAAGCGATCTGCATAATCATAATTTGTAATGATTTTTTTAAAACAATCCATTTAATATACCTCCTTTTACAGTGTGATTTTACTTTTCATGATAGTCGGGAAACCCTCACCATCTTTAAAAGGTCCTTCGAAATATGGCCCTCTGTGCCCATGCATGTAATCGTCGCCTTCTTTCAATGGCATATAAGCGGTAAGGGCAGCTGCGAGAAATGAGAAAATAAGAGGAGCAAAATATTCTTTTAGTTTAAACGGAACAAAAACAGTATGGGTTCTGTCAGCTTCAAATTCAGTACTGTCAGTAATGATGAGACATGGACGTTTCTGGTGTTTCATTGATTTTTCCATTTCCAGGCAACGTGGATAACATCTTGCATCTTCTGAACATATCAGGACAGTCGGGATATGTTCGGGATAAAGAGAGAAGAAATTCATGTGAGCAAATTCCTCTAACTCAGGACTGAGAGCTGTATAACCGGTAGCTTCTAATGTTTTTGCCATGCCAAAATCAGAGGAAGCACGGCAGGGACCGGCTGCCAGAAATTCAACTCTTTCTTCTCTGGCACAAAGTTCTGCAAATGACTGTAATTGAATACGATTCTGATCAAGTGTGTCAGAAAGTTCTGTACAGAGCTGGCGGATCTGTGCAATGAGCTCTTTTTCATGATCAGAGGAAATTTTATCGGTTTCTTTTGCAAGATGTACGGCAAGAAGATATAAAGAAACCTGGGCAACTGCAAAACTTCGAACTCCGGGGATAGGTACTGGGTCGAAAGAAGGTACAGGTGCATTGAAAATATAGGAGGCTGCCCGGGCACCGGGGCTGTCTGGATTAGATGTGATCAGAACCGGATGATAACCGGCTTTGGCCATAGCCATGGTTGCTTCTACACCTCTTACCATATATCCGGAATTGCTGATTCCAATCACCAGTACAGAATCAGGTTCCGGCATACAATAACCCGGTGCATATCTTGACGCCTGCATGGATGTAAGAGCGAAAGAGGGAAGATTGCAGAGCTGCATAAATGCGCCTGTTGCACCGAGAGCTGCAGACCAGGAATCACCACTGCCGTAAAGGTATACACACTTTAGTGGAAATTCAGAAACTTTTTTTGCAATACGGGCAGCCTCTTTATCTAAGGCAGAAAAAACTTCTTCCAATAAGGATGGTATGCTTTCTATATGTTTTAAATAAAGATTTTCGTTCATATGACCTCCTAGACCAGTTGAGTAACATGGCTTCGTAAATTGTTTAATTTCCGGTGTGCATCAGCCATAAGTGTTGAGTCTATAACAGGAGGAACACCATATTGCTGAAGAATATAAGAAGCGGAAATACCGGCGCAGAGCCCGGCTTCTACTATATCGCCATCAGACTGGCAAAAACCTGTGACAAGACCTCCGGTAGAAGAGTTCCCGCCACCGGTAACATCTACTACATTGGTAGGAGCGGCAGGAATAAGGTATATTTGTTTTCCGGATGAAACCAGAGCTCCTTTGGCACCCATTCGTAGAATTACATTTTTAGCATTCAGCTTGAAAAGTTCTTTTACAATATCTATAGGATCAGATTTTCCTGTAAGGCGTTTTCCTTCTGTAAGATTAAAGGAAAAAAGATCGATATCGTGGAGAACATCGCCAATAAAATCACGATTTTCCTGACAGGCAGAGGCACCGAAAATTTCCCAGCAGGAAACAGAAGAACCGGATCTCAGAAAAGGAAGAAGATCATTCCAGAAACCTTCTTCGCAGTCTTTGAAAAAGTACATTCCTTTACAATTTTTATAATTTGCCGGAATTTCTGAGATGAGAGGTTGTGATTCATGATGAGAAGCACAGTCAGGGAGAAGCAGTTCTTCACGTTCTCCGTCAGGAAAATAATTCAGACGGGCATGTGTACACTTTTTGTCTCTTCGCCCACCAGAAATCTCAATCTGATTATTGATAAACCAGCTGTCATAATTTCCTTCATAGTCAGGGCCGGGAGCACAACAAAAGCCTACATGATTCGACCAGATACGCATTCCTGCTACGGCATAAATGCCGCCACCAAGCTGATTTATATGATGTTCTCCTGATGGGAGATAAATATCATCAATCAGAAGTTGGGTGAGGACATAATAATCAACAGAAGATGCCATATTTTTACCTCCTTTATTTTCAAAAAAATATGTAGTACGTCGTACCTTTATTTTACAGTGGCGAAGAAAAAATGTCAATGTATATAATTCATTAGGAAACTGAGAAAAAGAATTTATAATTTCACTTTTTCCCCCTCTTGACATCCGCTACAAACAAGAGTAATATGAACTACAACGCAATGGCGCGTTAGTGTGATAACGCCGCCATTGCCTTTTTTTTACCTCAAAATGAGGAGGCGCATGGGGAAAAAGCCAGATGTGCCGTGATTAATGAGATGAACCAAGAGGAGGAAAAGATATGAAACAGAGCTATTTATGGAGAAAAGTGACAAGTGGTCTTATGGCAGCAGCCGTTACTGTAACAGCCATGCCGGGACTTGGACTTACAATGGTGCAGGCAGAAGAGAAAAAAACATTAAAGGTAGCAATGGAGTGTAGCTATGCACCATATAACTGGACACAGGCAGATGATTCCAACGGAGCAGTTCCTATTTCCGGAAGCTCTGATTACGCATATGGCTATGATGTTATGATGGCAAAGAAAATCTGTGACGAGCTGGGCTACGATCTGGAAATCGTAAAGCTTGACTGGGATTCTCTGGTACCGGCTGTTCAGTCAGGAAAGGTTGACTGTGTTATCGCAGGCCAGTCCATTACCTCTGAACGCAAGCAGATGGTAGACTTTACAGAGCCATATTACTATGCATCTATTATCACTCTGGTAAAAAGTGACGGAGATTATGCAGATGCCAAAAGTGTCGCAGACTTAAAAGGCGTGACCTGTACATCCCAGCAGAATACTATCTGGTATGATTCCTGTCTGCCGCAGATTGAAGATGCAGACATTCTTCCTGCACAGGAAAGTGCACCGGCAATGCTGGTTGCACTGGAATCTGGAAAATGTGATGCCGTTGTAACTGATATGCCTACCGGAATGGCTGCCTGTGTAGCTTATCCGGATTTCAAGCTTCTTGATTTCTCCGGCACAGACGGCGACTTCGAAGTGTCTGACGAAGATATCAACATTGGTATTTCCGTACAGAAAGGCAATACAGAGCTTCTGGATGCCCTGAACAGCGTACTGGATAAAATGACAGAAGACGATTACACCAAAATGATGGACGAGGCAATTTCTGTACAGCCGCTGTCTGAGTAATTTTGCCAGAGAGAAGGAGAGAAAATTATGCTTCCTGAAACCTTCTGGGGCCGGATTCAGTATCTGCTCCAGCAATACGGCGCCTCCTTTTTATCAGGAGCCGGAAATACAATGATCATAGCCATTGTAGGCACCTTTTTAGGGTGCCTTATTGGCTTTATAGTTGGAATTATTCAAACAATTCCGGTGGATAAAAGAGATTCCACTGCCAAAAAGACTCTGGTTGGAATTCTGAAGTTTATTATGGCATGCTATGTGGAATTTTTTCGCGGTACTCCAATGATGGTACAGGCCATGTTCATCTATTATGGAAGTGCTTATTTGTTCAACATTAATATGTCTATGTGGTTCGCCGCATTTTTTGTTGTTTCTATTAACACCGGAGCTTACATGGCAGAAACTGTCCGTGGTGGAATCCTTTCTGTGGATGATGGCCAGACCGAAGCTGCGAAAGCAATCGGAATGACACACGTACAGACGATGATGGATGTTATTCTGCCTCAGGCACTTAGAAACATTATGCCGCAGATTGGAAACAACCTGATTATTAATATCAAGGATACCTGTGTTCTTTCTATTATCGGAATTGTAGAACTTTTTTACACAACAAAAGGTGTTGCAGGAGCCTACTACACTTATTTCGAGGCCTTTACCATTGCTATGGTAATGTACTTTATCCTTACATTTGTATGCTCAAGGCTGCTTCGTCTTCTGGAACACAAGATGGAAGGTCCGCAGAACTACGACCTTGCCACAACAGATACACTGACTCACACAAGTGGTCTGTA
Organism: uncultured Blautia sp.; assembly: GCA_934408705.1. Lineage (GTDB taxonomy): Bacteria > Bacillota > Clostridia > Lachnospirales > Lachnospiraceae > Blautia_A. The sequence continues at coordinate 33,674 of CAKRVL010000018.1, forward strand.
TTCCTACCCTAAGAAGAAGAAGGAGGAGAAATGATCATGAGTGAAAAAATTCTTGAGGTCAAACATCTGGGAAAAGCATTTGGAAGTAATCAGGTTCTGAGAGACATTTATTTTTCTGTAAGTCCGGGGGATGTGACCTGTATTATCGGCCCATCCGGTTCTGGTAAGTCTACCCTGTTACGGTGTCTGAATATGCTGGAAATCCCATCTGCCGGAGAAATTAATTATCATGGAACCGACATCACCAGCAAGAATGTAAATGTTCCGGAATACCGCTCTAAAGTAGGCATGGTGTTCCAGAATTTTAATCTCTTTAATAATATGACTGTTTTGAAAAACTGCACCATAGGACAGAGGAGGGTTTTGAAAAAGAGCAAAGAAGAGACTGAGAAAAAGGCGTTGTATTATCTGGAAAAAGTAGGAATGGCACCATACATCAATGCCAAGCCCAAACAGCTTTCCGGTGGTCAGAAGCAGCGTGTGGCAATCGCGCGGGCCCTTGCCATGGAACCGGAAATCCTGCTCTTCGATGAGCCAACATCCGCACTGGATCCTCAGATGGTAGGAGAAGTTCTGGAGGTTATGAGAGAACTTGCACAGGAAGGTCTGACAATGATTATCGTAACCCATGAGATGGCATTTGCCCGTGATGTTTCTAAGAGAGTAATTTTTATGGCAAATGGTGTTATCGTAGAAGACAGACCTCCGAAAGAGCTGTTTGAGAACCCGAAGGATCCGCTGACGAAGGAGTTCTTAAGTCGCTTCCGCAATGCATAACCACTGAGAAACATAACGTATATTTTGCAGAAAATCACTAAATCAGGTGGTTTTCTGCATTTTTTGTCTTGACGGTAATGAAAGAATGGAACACAATAAATAGTAAATTTATTTTTACTGGTCAGACGAAGAAAGTACAGGGGGAGGAAGATATGTTAAAAGAAAAGAACCGGAAAAATAATCTGAAACAGATGCTTTGTGCCATACTGTTTCTGCTGATAGCTGTAACTCAGGTGGCAGATCCTGCCTTTGTACAGGCGCAGGAAGCTTTGCCGTCCATAAGTGATAATAATAATGCTTCAGGCAGTGAGGAAACCCAGCGTCAGGGCTGGTACAGTGGAAAATATACCTATTATTATGACGAAAATGGCTGTCCTGTAACCGGCAGCAAGATAATCGAAGGCGTAAAGTACCGCTTCAATAAAAAAGGCCGTCTGGTGGGAAGCGGCCCCGTTTTTTCCCTGAATAGTAAGTGTGCCATTCTGGTAGATGCAGATACAGGAAAAGTTATTTACTCTAAGAATCCGGATCTGCGTCATGCCAATGCCAGCACAACGAAGATCATGACTGCTATCCTTGCAGTGGAAAACAGCAAAATGTCTGAAATCGTGAAAACCTCCAGATATGCTGCATCCCAGGAGCCAACCAAGCTGTATTTCAAAAAAGGCGAGCGCTTCTATATGCGTGATATGCTGTATTCCCTGCTGCTTCCGTCCCACAACGATACTGCAGTGGCCATTGCCGAGCATATAGGCGGCAATGTGCAAAGCTTTGTGAATATGATGAATGAAAAAGCGTTATCCCTTGGCTGCAATAACACTCATTTCGCCACTCCAAACGGTCTTGATGCAAGTCTTGACCATTATACAACTGCAAGAGATATGGCGAAAATCGCCAGTTATGCATGGCAAAGCTCCCAGATACGCAGGGTTGTAAAAACAAGGACCAGGATCATCAAAAATCTTAAAGGAAAACGCTACAAGCTTATTTCCACCAACCGGCTTCTTAATGAAAGAATGGCAGGCGTAAGCGGAATGAAAACCGGTTATACCAATAAAGCAGGCCAGTGTTTTGTAGGCGTGGTAAAGGGGCTTAACGGCAAAACCTATATTTCCGTTACATTTGGTGCCAGGACAACGGACGGCAGATGGGCAGATGCCCGCAAGCTGTTGTCATATGCCAGAAATCTTAAATAAGTTTTTGTTCACAGCAGCGGTGAATGTATGTTATACTGAAATGACGCCAAAAGTGTTTGCCGGGAAGGATGCCCGGCAGTGAAATGATTAAGGAGAATCCATGATTGAAATAGGAAAAAAACAGAAGCTTATTGTGGCAAAGACCGTAGATTTCGGTGTTTACCTTGCTGAAGATAAAAATGCAGGACAGGATGAAAGAGTGCTTCTTCCTGGGAAACAGGTTCCGGAAGGAACCAGGGAAGGTGATAATCTGGACGTATTTATTTACAAAGATTCCAGAGATCGCCTCATTGCGACCACCAGAGAACCTCTTCTTCAGGTTGGTCAGATAGCAGTTCTGAAGGTGCTTCAGGTAACTAAGATCGGTGCATTTCTCGACTGGGGACTGGAGAAGGATCTGCTTCTTCCATACCATGAGCAGACCAGCAGAGTAAGAGAGGGACAGGAATGCCTGGTAGCTCTTTATGTAGACAAGAGTAACCGGCTTTGTGCTACTATGAAGGTATATCATTACCTTTCCACCAGAACTCCGTATGTAACAGGTGATTCTGTGAAAGGCCGGGTTTATGAGATAAGTGATCGCTTCGGTGTTTTTGTAGCAGTTGATGATAAATATTCAGCCCTGATCCCTGCCAGAGAAGCCAATGGCAAATACCGTCCCGGCGAAGTCCTTGAGCTTCGTGTTTCTGAGGTAAAAGAAGACGGCAAGATGAATGTTACTGACCGCCAGAAGGCATACATCCAGATCAATGAGGATGCAGAAAGCGTTTTTAGTGTGATCGAAGAATTTGCAGGTGTTCTTCCTTTCGATGACAAAGCCTCTCCGGAGGTGATCAAGCGGGAATTCGGCCTGAGCAAAAACGCCTTCAAGCGTGCTGTGGGACACCTTCTGAAAGAGGGTAAGATTGAGATTAAGGATAAACGTATTTATAAGAAATAATTAACGCACTTATCAGAAAAATAATACAATTTGCATACCATATTGGACTATTATAAGGGTAAAATATGGTATGCTGTTTTTTACTATGAAAAGGAGACCTACAATGTCATTTACCCACCTCCACGTCCATACAGAATATTCGCTGTTGGACGGTTCCAACAAAATAAAAGAATACGTTGCCCGTGTAAAGGAACTTGGGATGGACAGCGCAGCCATTACAGACCATGGTGTCATGTATGGCGTTATTGATTTTTACCGGGCAGCAAAAGCAGCTGGAATCAACCCTATTCTTGGCTGTGAGGTTTATGTTGCACCTGGCTCCCGCTTCGATCGAGAGATTGGCAGTGGAGATGACCGATATTATCATCTGGTTCTTTTAGCAGAGAACAATCAGGGCTATCAGAACCTTATGAAAATCGTATCCAAGAGCTTTAAAGAAGGCTTTTACTATAAACCAAGGGTGGATTTAGAGCTTCTCAGGGAATATCACGAAGGTCTGATCGCTTTAAGTGCCTGTCTTGCAGGAGAAGTAGCACGTTATCTTAATCGTGGTATGTATCCGGATGCAAAGAAGGCTGCGCTTCGCTATCAGGAAATTTTCGGGGAGGGTAATTTCTTCCTGGAGCTTCAGGATCACGGGATTCCGGAACAGCAGAATGTGAATCAGCAGCTGCTCCGCATGCATCAGGAAACCGGAATTGACCTGGTGGCAACCAATGATGTTCATTACACCTATAAAGAGGATGCAGATCCACATGATATCCTGCTTTGCCTGCAGACCGGAAAGAAGCTTTCCGATACAGACCGCATGCGCTATGAGGGCGGCCAGTATTATGTGAAATCAGAAGAAGAGATGGCAGAGCTTTTTCCATATGCACTGGAAGCCCTGGAGAATACCCATAAGATCGCGCAGCGCTGCCATGTGGAAATCGAATTCGGCGTTACCAAGCTGCCAAGATTCGATGTGCCAGATGGCTACACTTCCTGGGAATATCTGAACAAGCTTTGCTTTGAGGGTCTGGAGCGCCTGTATGATCCGGTAACGCCCAGTCTGAAGGAACGACTGGAATACGAGCTTAACACAATCAAAAATATGGGCTATGTGGACTATTTCCTGATCGTGTGGGATTTTATCCATTATGCCCGCAATAATGGGATCGAAGTAGGACCGGGACGAGGTTCAGCAGCCGGAAGTATCGTTGCCTATACCCTGGGGATCACCTTATTGGATCCTATTAAATATGAGCTGCTGTTTGAGCGTTTCCTGAATCCGGAGCGTGTATCCATGCCTGATATAGATGTGGATTTCGGATTCGAGCGAAGACAGGAGGTAATCGATTATGTTGTCCGCAAATACGGCAAAGATTGCGTGGTTCAGATCGTTACCTTCGGTACTCTGGCAGCCCGGGGTGTTATCCGCGATGTAGGCCGTGTACTTGATTTGCCATATGCTCAGGTAGATTCCATTGCGAAGATGGTTCCTGCCAAGATTCCGAATGTGAAAATCGTAACAATTGATAAAGCCCTGGAAGTAAATCCGGAGCTGAAAAAGGCATACGACGAGCAGCCGGATGTTCATCACCTGATCGATATGGCAAAGCGTCTGGAGGGGCTTCCGAGACATACCTCTATGCATGCTGCAGGAGTGGTGATCAGCCAGAAGGACGTTTCTGAGTATGTGCCCCTTTCCCGTGCACAGGATGGAACCATCGTTACTCAGTTCGTTATGACGACTCTGGAGGAGCTGGGCCTTCTGAAAATGGACTTCCTTGGACTCAGAACCCTGACTGTTATTAACAATGCAGTAAAAAATGTAAAGAAAAACTATGGCATATCTCTTGATATGCAGAAAATAGATTACAACGATCAGAAGGTACTGGATTCCCTTGGAACCGGCCGTACAGATGGTGTTTTCCAGCTGGAGAGTGGCGGAATGAAGAGCTTTATGAAGGAGCTGAAGCCACACAGCCTTGAGGATGTCATCGCCGGAATTTCCCTGTACCGTCCGGGTCCCATGGACTTTATTCCTCAGTATATCCGCGGTAAGAACCGTCCGGATACCATTCACTATGATTGTCCCCAGCTGGAGCCTATACTAAAGGCAACCCACGGATGTATCGTTTATCAGGAGCAGGTTATGCAGATCGTGCAGAGCCTTGCCGGATTTACCCTGGGACGAAGCGATCTCCTTCGCCGTGCAATGTCCAAGAAGAAGTTAAGTGTCATGGAAAAAGAGCGCCAGGCCTTTGTATATGGAAATGAAGAGGAAGGCGTTCCCGGCTGTATCAAGAATGGCATTGATGAGAAAATAGCAAATAAGATCTACGATGAAATGATCGATTTTGCACAGTACGCATTTAATAAATCCCATGCGGCAGCATACGCTTATGTTACCTATCAGACGGCTTTTCTGAAATATTATTATCCGGTAGAATTCATGGCTGCCCTGATGACCTCTGTTATTGATAAGCCGGACAAGGTTGCCGAGTATATCCAGGTTTGCCGGCAGATGAATATTCCTATTCTGCCCCCGGATATTAATAAAGGTGAGTATGGCTTTTCCGTATCTGACAAGTCAATTCTTTATGCGCTTTCCGCTATCAAAAGCGTAGGCCGTCCTGTGATCGAGGCTATTGTTGCGGAGCGAAAGGAGCATGGTGAATATCTTTCTATGAAGAACTTCATCGAGCGGAATATTGAGGCGGTCAACAAACGTGCTATTGAGAACTTCATAAAGGCTGGTGCCCTGGATTGTCTGGAAGGCAACCGCCACCAGAAAATGATTGTTTTCGGCAGGATCGTGGATGATATTTCCAGGAACAAGAAGCAGTCCATGGCCGGACAGCTGAGCCTTTTTGACATTGCAGACGAGGAAGATAAAAAAGAGTTTGAGATCCGTATGCCCAATCTTGAGGAGTACGATAAGGAGACTATCCTGGCCTATGAAAAAGAGGTTCTTGGCATTTATTTAAGTGGCCATCCACTTGACCGTTACCGGAATATCATGGAGAAAATGATATCCGCCAGAACAATTGATTTCCAGCCCTCAGATGAAGATGACCGTGAGGGTGGTGAGCCGGATGAGACCAAGGTCAGGGATAATCAGAAGGTTATCGTCGGCGGAATGATCACCGAGAAAAATGTAAAATATACCAGAAACAATAAAGTCATGGCATTCCTCACCCTGGAGGATCTTCTCGGAACTGTGGAGGTCATGGTTTTTCCAAGAGATTACGAGAAATGGCAGAATATGATAAATGAAGATGCCCGTGTGTTTATCCAGGGCCGTGTATCTGCCGAGGAAGATAAAGCCAGCAAGCTGATCCTGGAAAAGGTCCGCGCTTTTTCCGATATTCCAAGAGAGCTTTGGATCCAGTTTGAGAGTAAGGAGGACTACAGCCATAAAGAAAAGGAGCTGCTGGAGGATCTTAGAAGCTCTCAGGGAACAGACAGTGTGGTGATCTATCTGAGGGATGTAAAAGCTATCAAGAAGCTGTCAGCAGCCTACCATGTGAATTTACAGGATGAGTGGCTGGCACAGATGAATAAGAAGTATGGCGAGGGTAATGTCAAGGTTGTGGAAAGAGCACTGAAAACTCTTTGAATATAAAAATAAAAGCACCATATGAAAAAATATGGTAAAATCACGGAAAACAGGGTATAATTTCGGCAATTACTTAAGGAAAGAGTCTTGAAAAACCTTTAAAAATGCTATAAACTAATGCTGAATATGTGTATAGAAAAACGAGAGCGTTTCTACCAGATAATGGAGTCACGGCTCCCGGCGATTCATAAGATGGAGGAGATTATTATGGCAGAAAACAAAATTAAGACCATTGGTGTCCTTACCAGCGGCGGTGAC